>JBOFUD010000313.1:0-11996 GCA_051652385.1 Flavobacterium sp. | reverse complement strand
GTTTTTTGGAAGCAATTTTTAAGGTTTGCTCATAATTATCACACATAAAGTCAGAAATCATAAATACGATGGCTTTCTTTTTTTGAGTACTTGACAGGAACTTTAAGGCTTGAGCAATGTCTGTTTTGTGGCTTTTGGGTTCAAATTCAATAAGCTCGCGTATCAAACGCAACACATGAGAGCGTCCTTTTTTGGGCGGAATATACAACTCAATTTCATCAGAAAATAAGATCAAACCAATTTTATCATTGTTTTGGGTAGCCGAAAAAGCCATAGTTGCCGCTATTTCTGTGACAATTTCCTTTTTGAATTGTGCGTTAGAACCAAAATTTTCTGAACCCGAAATATCAACCATTAGCATCATGGTCAGCTCTCGCTCTTCTTCAAAAACTTTAACATGCGCTTCATTGTAGCGTGCGGTAACATTCCAGTCGATGGCACGAATGTCATCACCATATTGGTATTGCCGCACTTCGCTAAATGTCATTCCGCGCCCTTTGAAAGAGGTATGGTATTCACCCGAGAAGATATGATCACTCAATCTTCGGGTTTTGATTTCTATTTTTCGTACTTTTTTTAAAAGCTCTTTTGTATCCATTTATTTAGTCATTAGTGAATAGTAGCTAGCGAATGGAAAAAAAACGGCACGTTGGTTTCCAATCACTCTTTACTAATTACTATTTAGGGTACTTCGATTTCGTTTACGATTTTGTTAATGATGTCTACCGAGGTGATGTTTTCTGCTTCTGCTTCGTAGGTTATCCCGATACGGTGACGCAATACATCATGCACCACGGCGCGCACATCTTCAGGAATTACATAGCCACGACGTTTGATAAAGGCATAACACTTGGCTGCATTGGCCAAGTTGATACTTCCTCGAGGAGAGGCTCCAAAACTAATCAACGGTTTTAAGTCGGCTAATTTATATTTTTCTGGGTAACGCGTTGCGAAAATAATATCTAAAATGTATTTTTCAATTTTTTCGTCCATGTAGACTTCTCGAACGGCTTCTTGGGCACGCAAAATTTGTTCAACAGAAACCACCGCGTTTACTTTTTCATAATTTCCTTTTAGGTTTTGGCGAATTACAAGGCGTTCATCTTCCATTTTTGGATAATCGATTACTGTTTTTAGCATAAAACGATCGACTTGTGCTTCTGGCAATTGATAAGTTCCTTCTTGCTCAATTGGATTTTGGGTGGCCAACACCAGGAAAGGTTTGTCAAGTTTGAAAGTTGTATCACCAATGGTGACTTGTTTTTCCTGCATAGCCTCTAGCAAAGCCGATTGTACTTTGGCTGGCGCCCGGTTAATCTCATCGGCAAGCACAAAATTGGCGAAAATTGGCCCTTTTTTAATCGAAAATTCATTTTGCTTTATGTTGTAAATCATGGTACCCACAACATCGGCAGGTAATAAATCTGGAGTAAACTGAATTCTGCTGAAGGAGCCTTGAACAGCCTGTGACAAGGTATTGATCGCTAGTGTTTTTGCCAGACCAGGAACCCCTTCCAACAAGATATGTCCTTGACCTAATAGGCCAATAAGTAGCCGCTCTATCATGTGTTTTTGTCCCACAATAACTTTGTTCATTTCCATTATAAGCAAATCAATAAAAGCACTTTCCCGCTCTATCTTTTCGTTAATTGCTCTAATGTCTAAAGTTGTTGTATTTTCTTCCATTGTTTAGTTTTTAATCGGTGTGTTATGAATAGCCAGTTTTGATGGTGCAAATTGAATTTTTTTTTGAAGGTTTAGTGTTAAAAATTGGTTAAAAATTCATACAACTACGCTATTTTAAGTAAGTATTATGACGGTATCTATTAATTTTTAAGAACTTTGAAAAAATAAGTTCATAACCTACGTTAAATTACCTAATAATCAAAATTAAAGCATGACAAAATCAACAGTATCCCCTATTATCGCAGGCGCCATGAATTGGGGTGTTTGGGACAAAAACCTCAAAACCAAAGAAATGGAAAACTTAATCCATCTTTGTTTTGAAAACAAAATTACAACTTTTGATCACGCCGATATCTATGGCAGTTATACCACCGAAACACAATTTGGAAAAGCCCTTTTTAGTTCTAAAATTCAAAGATCACAAGTACAACTAATATCAAAATGTGGCATCCAAATGATTGCCGAGAGCCGAAACAATTCGATCAAATATTATGATTATTCAAAAAAATACATCGTTGAGTCCGTTGAAAATTCATTAAAGAACCTCAAAACAGATTATCTTGATGTTTTTTTATTACACCGACCTAGCCCCTTGATGCAAGCAGATGAAATTGCAGAAGCAGTAGAAAAGCTAAAATCAGATGGAAAAATAATTGACTTCGGATTATCAAATTTTACCCATTCACAATCAGAATTAATTCGACAAAAAACGCCAATTTCGTATAATCAAATTCAGTTCTCGGCAACTGATTTTCAACCCATGATTGACGGGAGTTTAGACTACATGCAATTGCACCAAATACGCCCTATGAGTTGGAATCCACTTGGAAGCGTGTTCCGAAAAGATAACATTCAAACTTTTCGTTTAAGAAAATTATTAGCCAACTTGGTTTCAAAATATGAAATTGGCGCCGATTCAATTTTATTGGCTTGGATCTTAAAGCACCCCGCTAAGATTATTCCTATTGCTGGAACAGTCAATATAGCGCGCATACAAAATCTTACCAAAGCAACTCAAATCGAATTGGATCAAGAGGATTGGTTTGCCATTTGGACAGAGAGTATGGGCCACGAGGTACCGTAATGCAACCCATCTCAATCCTTTTATCAAGCCCGTTGAAACTTCGTTACTTTTAGTTTTAACGGGCTAAAAGCTTTTTTGCTTTTTTCAAATACAACACGGTTTTTAAACAGAAGTGACACCATAGTAAAACGTGTACCTAGAAACGCTATTTTTGTTTTTTCAACTACAAAACAAAAGATATGACTACGTATTTTCGATTGGCGCTGTTTTTATTCGCTGTAACTTTGGTTTCTTTCGGGCAGCAAACAAAACCCGTTTTTGAGATTGTTCCCTTAGGAATATACGGCGGTAGCGATGAACGTAATTTATCAGCCTACTTGATCGCACCCATCGGCACAAAAGAATATGTTTGTTTGGATGGCGGAACAATTTACGCCGGTATTGAAAAAGCGATAGAAAAACATACATTTTCGGTTCCCACGAGTACTGTTTTGCGCCAATACATCAAAGGTTATTTTGTTTCTCATGCGCACTTGGACCACATTTCGGGTTTGATTATCAACTCGCCCGCAGACTCCACCAAAACAATTTATGCCACAGCTCCTTGCATGGACATGATGCAGCACCATTATTTTAATGACCAAACTTGGGCCAATTTTGGCGATGCTGGATTGGGGAAACCTTTAAATAAATACCATTTTGAAACCCTCACTTTCGGGAAAACCCTACCGATTTCAAATACTTCAATGACGGCGGAGGCATTTCCATTAAGTCATGTGAATCCCTACCAAAGTACGGCTTTTTTGATCAAAAAAGATAACAAGTCCGTCTTGTATTTAGGCGACACGGGACCTGATGCGGTCGAAAAAAGCACGAATCTTGCAGACCTTTGGAAGGCCATCGCACCCTTGATTCAAAAGCAAGAGTTAAAAGGAATTTTGATAGAAGTTTCATTTCCTAACGAGCAGCCCGACGCGTTTTTGTTCGGACATTTAACGCCTCAACATTTAATGAAAGAAATGCATATATTAGCATCACTCGCCGGAAAAGAAGCTTTACAAAAATGTAAAATCATTATTACCCACATGAAGCCTTCTGCTGGATCAATTCAAAAAATAAAACAACAATTGACCTCTCAAAATGATTTGAAATTATCATTTATTTTTCCTGAGCAAGGTGTCAAAATAGCATTATAGGAGATGATGCAGGCCATAGTAGACACATAAAGTCACGTGAATTGCTCTGTTTTGTTGATGTAAGAAAATATTTCTTAGGCCAAAACCTTACAATTCACGAAATTACTTAGGGGGAATTTACCGCAAATTTCACCATAACTTAATGCTTTCTCAGTTTGTAATATTGTACCTAAGTCAAAGTTTTACTTCTTCTCCAAAAACCTAGCATCCGTTTCCATTACGGTTCCGCATTTTTGGCAAGTTCGCAACAACTCTGAATTGTAAAAAGATTGAAAATGAGGCAAAAAATCTTTTTCAATATTGTGGAGCTCAAAATAAACCTCGTGCAATTTATGGTTACAGGCCTCACAATGCCAAAGCAAACCATCGGTAAAACCCAAACCCGCTCTTTTACGTTCAATAACTAGTCCGATAGAACCCTCGGAGCGCACGGGTGAATGCGGAATTTTAGCCGGATGCAAATACATGTCGCCCGCATGCAATTCCATTTCTTTGCGCTTCCCTTCTTCTTGGATGATGACTTTTATGCTACCTTCGAGTTGGTAAAATAGCTCCTCAGTTTCGTTGTAGTGATAATCCTTTCGTGCATTCGGACCCGCCACGATCATCACGATATAATCGCCAGAGTCTACATAAAGATTTTTATTTCCAACCGGTGGTTTTAATAATGTACGGTTATTTTGAATCCATTGGTTAAGATTGAAGGGTTTTGCTATGGCCATATTTTGCGCTAAAATTAGAAGGGCTAAGGTAAGGAAAATGATCGTATCAAAAACCGAATCTTTCCCTATTTCAGGGCCTTCGATTTTGAAAAAGTTAGGCACGAATAACACCAATTGTGATAAATTTTAATCGAATGTAATTCCATCAACTTTCACAATTCGTGCCATAAAAAAACATTGTCATTCGTTATTTATGTTGAATTCGTGGCGAAAACTTTTAAAAGCAAATGCCAAAGCCTTATTTACCCTCTCTGATTAAATACACATAAACAGGAAAATGATCGCTATATCCAATTTCGGTCAGAGAATGGCGCAACGGATAGCCTTTAAAATTTCCTTGAGTTTGAATGAGATAGCTGGGGCTATAAATTCCAGCCTTCCAAAAATGCCACTTTGAATAGTCTGAAGAAAGCCACGTACCGGTAAGCATAATTTGATCAAAAATATCCCAAGCATCTCGGTGTGCAATAGTGCCCAATCCTTTGTTTAGTAGTGCTTCAAATGGATTGTAAATTTCGTGTGGCGCCACAGTAGATTTTATTTCTTTGGCACCCAAGACAACTTTTACACTACTGTTTTTGGGCCCGTCGTTCAAATCACCCATGGTAATGATTTTGGCATTCACATTTAGCTGCTGCAACGAATCGATGATTTTTTTGTTCAATACACCCGCAGCTTCCCGAAAGACGCTCGTTTTTTTTTCTCCTCCTGATCGAGAAGGCCAATGGTTAACAATGAGGTGAATTTCCTCTCCCTCCAAGAAACCACTAACCAATAATTGATCTCGGGTGTATATTCTTTTGGTAGCAGTGATTATCGGAATATCATCTTCTGTTTTTTCGGACAATGATTTTTTTGTCTTGGCTATTTCGGGCACCACATCGGCAGTTATATACAAAGGAATCGCACTGAAACTCGTGGGTATAAACCATTTTTTTCGATACAATAAAGCCACATCGATCCCCCGTTTGTCAGGTGAATCAAAATGAACAACACCGTATTCAGCGTCTTGCAGTTTGGATTGTTGTATTAAATCTTCGAGTACAGCGCGGTTTTCGATTTCGCAACCGCCAATAAACGTGGGCAATTCCTTGTTCTCGGGAGTTCCAATTTCGGAGAGTACTTTTGCCAAATGGCTCAACTTTGTTTGGTATTTTATAAAAGTCCACCGTTGTGTTCCTTCGGGAGTCCACTCTTCGTCAAAAGTATCCGGGTCGTTGAGGGTGTCAAAAAGGTTTTCAAAATTATAAAAAGCAACCGTATGTATTTGAAATTTTTTGGTTTGTGCAAATAGAGGAGACAACCCCACTACTATAATCAGCCAAAAAATCAACCGGTGATGAATCATGTTTGTTATACTAAAATCGCTACAAGTAAAGTTAAGTGATTTCCAATACAAATAGCAACTTTTTTTTTGAATTGTATATCTTTGTTACGATAACCAATTTTGAACCCATTGAAAACCTACCTCAATACACACTACAAAAGTCACAAAATACCAAGCAACAACGCTTACCCATTTTTACAGAAAGTAGTATTTTTGATTTTCTTTTTTATGATTACAAACAGTCAAGCTCAAAAAAACATGATTACACCACCCGCGCTTCAAAAAGGAGATACGATTGCCATTGTGGCCACCGCCCGAAAAAACATCGAAGATAATTTGCAACCAACGATAGATTTGTTGCACAGTTGGGGACTCGAGGTGATTATTGGAAATACAATTGGATTGGATCAGAACCAATTGGCAGGCACCGACGAACAACGCGCAGCTGATTTTCAAAAGCAATTGGACAATCCCAATATTAAAGCGATTTGGTGTGCCCGTGGCGGTTACGGAACGGTGAGAATGATCGATTTGTTGGATTTTTCAACCTTTAAAAAACATCCAAAATGGATTATTGGGTTCAGCGATGTCACGGTTTTACACAATCATTTGAATACCTTGGGTTACAAAACCATACACGGAACCATGCCCGTGAGCATTCCTAGAACCGCTCCTGAATCGATCACTACTCTGCACCATGCCTTGTTTGCTGAGCCGCTAAAGTACACCCTTGAACCCACCGCTATGAATCGTTTTGGCAAAGCCAAAGGCGAACTGGTAGGCGGTAATTTATCGATTTTGTATAGCTTATTTGGATCATCTTCGGCTATAGATTGTACCGATAAAATTCTTTTTATCGAAGATTTAGATGAATATCTGTACCACATCGATCGGATGATGATGAATTTGAAACGTAACGGTTGTTTGGAAAGCATCAAAGGAATCATTGTAGGCGGCATGACCCAAATGAAAGACAACGACATCCCGTGGGGCAAAAACGCCTTGGAAATCATTGAAGATGTAACAAAATCGTATCGCATCCCGGTGGTGTATAATTTTCCTGCGGGCCATCTCAAAGACAATCGCGCGTTGATTTTAGGGAACACGATAAGCTTGGAAGTTACTGCTGCAGGAACAACAGTGATTTTTGAATAGTTGGCTTCGAATTTCAATTTCTTGTATTTTGAGAAGATTCTCCGTGATTCTTTTTCTCACACTAAATTCCAAAACCGATGGCAGCACATAACGAATTAGGGAAATTGGGCGAAGGGTTTGCCGTTGAATATCTTCAAAAGGAAGGCTACACTATTTTGGCAACCAACTGGATTTTTCAGAAGGCAGAAATCGATATTTTGGCTCAAAAAGAAGGCATTTTAGCAGTTGTTGAGGTCAAAACACGCTCCTCGATTGCGTTTGGATTGCCACAAGACTTTGTGAAACCTAAAAAAATCCAATTATTGGTCAAAGCCGTTGATGCTTATATTAGTCTAAACGAAATCGATGTAGAAGTGCGATTTGACATCATTGCGATTCAAAAAGAAGGGGAATCCTTTGCTATTGAACATCTTACCGATGCCTTTTATCATTTTTAATCTAAAAAACAAGGTGTTATATTTGTAACAATTTGTTTTTTATTTATCTTTGCAAGTGGATTTAACACATTTTGTAGGTTAAATTTAGTCATTGTTTAAAAATTTTAAAAAAAGTAATTGTCATGAAAACAGTTTCCTCCATTGTTGAAAATTACATCAAAACCAAACCTTTTTTGCTGAATGCACTTTCGATGGGGATCATCAATTTGACATCGTTGTCGCGAAATATAATGAACGAGCTAGAAAGTGATTTTGGTAAAGAGGTAAAACAAGGAGCAGTAGTGATGGCCTTGAAACGTTTGACAGAAGAATTAGATTTCAAATTGAACCATAAAATCAGCAAGGTCATTAAAAATATTGGTGAAATTACGGTTCGATCAGAATTAACGGATTACACATTTGCAGCTTCAGATACCGTTTTGACCAATCAAGCAGAATTGATTACCGATATTAATACGTTTTCAGATATTTTTTATACTTCCTCGCGTGGGGTAAACGAAACCAACATTGTGGTGAGTAACAGCGTAAATCATTTGGTAGACAAACATTTTGAAGACGAAAGATTGATTCAAAAATTAGAAAACTTAGCCTCGATTACGGTCAAATTGCCTAAAGAAAATATCGTAGTGCCCGGGATTTACTATTTTATTTTTCAACGTTTGGCTTGGGAAGGGGTGATTATAAATGAAGTGATTTCGACTTCAAACGAGTTTACAATTTTGGTCAGTGAGGATGAAGTGGATGTAGCCTTCAAGGTGATTAAAGACCTAAAGAATTAAGCATGCTTTGCTAAAATAATATCAAAACGAGGCCTAATGCTTCGTTTTTTTGTACATGAAGGTTAAAAAAATGTTTACAAAAAGGGACAATGCTGCCTATTAGCCCCGATGGGAGGGAAAATCCTTTTTTTAAAATAACCCTTACAGCGACTACTTTTTTAAAGGGTTATTTTTAAAAAAGATTGGAAGGACAGCGGGACATCGCTAACGGATAAGCCTATTTTTTTTCTGCTTTAAAAAGAACAATGGTGGATTGAAATTGAAATTAAAAGAAACTAATGATTAATTTTACATTTCATCAAAGATTTAAAACGCAACCATGCTGTTACCTTCATCCTATCAAAATTTCAGAGACCGCTTGGCTGCGGTGCTAGAGGACAAGCGAATATTAACGAATCCCTTACAAACCTTGGCCTATGGAACCGATGCAAGTTTTTATCGGCTAATTCCGAAAATAGTCGTTTTGGTACATTCGGAAGCAGAGGTGGTGGCGGTGCTAAAAATAGCAAAAGCCTGCTCGGTGGCCTTAACGTTTAGGGCAGCAGGAACGAGTTTGTCGGGCCAAGCGATTTCGGATTCGGTTTTGGTGGTAGCCACTCATGGGTGGAAAAATCACGAATTACTTGATAATCAACAAAAAATAAAACTAGAACCCGGAATTGTGGGAGCCAGAGCCAATACTTTTTTGGCACCCCACGGTTTAAAAATCGGCCCCGATCCTGCTTCCATCGGCTCGGCTATGATTGGCGGTATTGTGGCCAACAATGCCAGCGGAATGTGCTGCGGAACGGCTCAAAACTCCTACAAAACCATCGCTGATATTCGGATTGTGCTGCACGACGGGACTATTTTGGATACGGCCGATGTACAAAGTGTGGCTTCGTTTCAGGAAACACAAGCCCAATTAGTTAAAGAAATCACGCAATTAAGAGACACTATTAAGGCTAATCCCGCATTGGAGGAACGCATTCGACAGAAATTTAAAATTAAAAATACTACTGGCTACAGCATCAATGCTTTGGTAGATTATGAAGATCCGATCGAGATTATCAAACATTTGATGGTGGGTTCAGAAGGAACTTTGGCGTTTATCTCCAATGTCACCTTCAAAACAGTTATTGATGAAAAACATAAATCGTGCTCGTTGTTGATTTTTAAATCAATCCAGGATGCCTGCAATGCGACGATTTTATTAAAATCAAGCCCAGTGGCAGCCGTTGAATTGCTGGATCGGGATTCTATACGATCGGTAGAAAACGACCCTATGGCGCCCGAGTATTTCAAAACATTACCCGAAGCCGCTTGCGCTTTATTGGTGGAATGCAGGGATAACGATTTGAAAATGCTAACCGAAAAACAACTTCAGGTGCGAGAACAAATTAGTTCGATTTCGACGTACACTGATTACGAATTTACATCGGATCCGAAACAGTATTATTTCAATTGGAAGGCAAGAAAAGGCTTACTACCAACCGTTGGCGGTCTCCGAAAAACCGGAACTTCGGTAATTATTGAAGATGTGGCTTTTCCGTTACCGCAATTAGCGAAGGCTTGCGTGGCGCTAAAAGCCTTATTCAAAAAATACGAATACCATGATGCGGTGTTGTTTGGCCATGCTTTGGAAGGGAATTTGCATTTTGTATTTTCTCAGGATTTTTCGAATCCAAAAGAAATACAACGCTACGAAGATTTAATGGCTGACTTGGCGCTCATCGTAGTGGACCAATTTGGAGGCTCTTTGAAAGCCGAACACGGAACCGGACGCAATATGGCGCCTTTTGTAGAAAAAGAATGGGGAACAGCGGCCTACGACATCATGAAACGCATTAAGAATATCTTCGACCCCTTACATCAAATTAATCCTGATGTGTTGATTAATCCCGATCCGAAGGCGCATCTTAAAAATTTGAAGCCGCTGCCAGAATCGCATTACATTATTGACAAATGCATGGAATGTGGTTTTTGTGAACCATACTGCGTATCAGAGGGCTTAACGCTTTCTCCCAGACAACGCATAGTAATTGCCAGGGAAATTAGCCGATTGGAAGCCACGAAGGAAGATCCGGAACGATTGGCTGCCATACAAAACGATGTTACCTATCAATTGGATGAAACCTGCGCCACGGATGGTTTGTGCGCTTTGGCATGTCCAGTAAATATTGATACGGGGAAATTTGTCAAACATTGGCGAGCCGATGCGATTACCCATACACAAAAGAAAGTGGCCAACTACATTGGTTCAAATATGACAAGCACCACTGCTATGATGCGAACAGGATTAAAGGTAGTGGCGTTTTCTCATGCGGTTTTGGGTACCACCATTATGAGCGCACTTTCAAATACTGTGCATTGGATTTCGTTTGGCGCCATTCCCAAATGGTTGCCACAAATGCCAAAAGGCGCCAATAAAATGAGAATATAAAAATGACCGCGAATTCACAAATTACTTTACAAAATAGGGCCACGAATTCACGATTTTCAATTTAAGCATAACAAAAGATAATTTGCGACCCGAGCGAAAGCGAATAGACCAAGTAATTTGCGGTAAACCCAAAAAAGTATGACTGATTTAAAAGTAGTGTATTTCCCTTCCTGTATCAACCGTTCGATGGGGAAAAATGAATTTCAAAAAGAAGAAGATTTGCAACTGACGGCACTCACCCACCAATTATTGGTGCGTGCGGGGTATACCATTATTTATCCAAAAAAAATGGATTCACATTGTTGTGGCATGCCCTTTTCGAGCAAAGGTTTTGAAGAGGTGAATCAGCAACAATCAAAACTATTAGAAGCCGATTTACTGGCGGTTTCCAAGAATGGAAAGTATCCCATTTTGTATGATATGAGTCCGTGTTTTTACCATTCCAAAGAAGAATTTACTAGCGCTTTGACACTACTAGATCCCATCGAATTCATGTTGGATTATGTTCTCCCAAAATTAACGGTTACGCAAAAAAAAGAAACAGTGGCTATTTTTCCGGTTTGTTCGGTTAAAAAAATTGGAAAAATGGAGCAATTATTGGCTTTGGCCCAGTATTGTGCGGAGCACGTAACGATGATAGACAGCAATTGTTGTGGCTTTGCGGGCGATCGCGGCTTTTTGATTCCAGAACTGAACGAACATGGATTGCGTGACATGAAACAACAAATTCCGAGTGACTGCAAAAATGGATATTCCACCAGTAGAACCTGCGAAATTGGTTTAGAAAAAATGAGTGGCATTTCCTTTCAATCTATTTTTTATTTGATTGAAGAAGTAACAAGATAAGCTCCTGCTTATCGTATTAAAATCAAAAAGCCAGCTGTTTTAGCTGGCTTTTTGGTATGACTATTTGTGCAATTAATTAGAATACGATCCAATATTGGTATAATCCCAAGCTCTAGCAGCCGAAATATTCCATTCTGAATCGGTAGCGGTGGTTCCTTTACTAACCGACCAATCTGGGTTGGGTTTGGTTACGGTTTTCTTTCTCCAAAAGGTATTATTTCTGGTTTCAGCAGATTCGCCCGCAATAGACCACATAAAATTATTACGCGCCGATGAAGTGGCAGCGGTAACTCTTGCGACTTTTGGACTTCCGAACGCATCAATAATTTTGTACTTCGATCCATTGACAGTGTGGGTGCCTGCTGCATCTTTTTTCAATAAAGCAACAGCGCTATTACCACT
>JBOFUD010000312.1:0-1628 GCA_051652385.1 Flavobacterium sp. | reverse complement strand
TAAGAGTGATCAATTCGTTCGAAAAAGGGCTGTCCAAAAGTCGGAATTTAGGACTTAGGAATGCCAAAGGAAAGCTACTTGTAATTGCAGATGATGACGAAGTGTTTCAACCTCATTTTGCGGATACAATCGTTGCGGGGCACCAACAGTTTCCTAATTCGGTAGCAATTGGTTTTCAAATCGAAAATACCAAAGGCAAGTTATTCAAGCGATACGCTTCAACAGTCAAAAGTCAGCTCCATAGTTTGGATTTGTTTTCGGTTCTTTCCATAGAAATTAGCATCAATAAAGCGATTTTAGACGAAACAAAAGTGACTTTTGAGGAGCGATTTGGTTTAGGAGCTCCTTTTGAAATGGGTGAAGAAGCGATTTTTTTGATGGATTTGTATCGTCAAAAACGGCAAATTTCGTTTGTTCCCAAAGTAATTGCAGCACACGAAGAAAATACTACCACCGATAAAGTAGATTTTCTGCAACGATATTACATTCAAGGCGCTTTTTTAAGTAGAGTACAGGTTCAAAACTTTGGTTTGCGACTGCTGCAAAAAGTGTTTTTTGATGTGAAACAAAATAAACTACGGCTTACGGATACTCCCAAAGCCATTCAACAAGCGCTACAAGGGCGTCATGATTTTTTACAAAACAGCCAATGAAAACTTTTATCCAAGACCTAAAAATGATATCGATTCCCGTTGTTGAAGACACTCGGGGGAATTTAGGGTTTATTCAAGAGGAGCTGTTGCCTTTTGTTTTCAAAAGAGTCTATTATCTTTTTGATGTGCCCAGTAACGCTTTTAGGGGAGGGCATGCTCATCTTGCTCAGCAAGAAGTGCTGATTGCGTTAAGTGGTAGCTTTGAAGTGGTTTTGGATGATGGTTTCGATAAAACAATAATTGTACTTAATAAGCCTTCGGTCGGATTACTGATTCCGACAGGGATTTGGAGAGAATTACAGAACTTTTCTTCAGGAGCGGTGTGTTTGGTTTTGGCATCGGATGTTTTTGAAGAATCGGATTATATTCGAGACTATCCACAATTTTTGGAAACTAAAAAATGAAACTACTCTATTTAGTTCCTTCCGTAAATCAAGCGGGTGGCGTAGCAAAAGTGTTGGCGACTAAAACCGACTATTGTATTCAAAATTTCGCGTACGAAGTGCATATCATGACTCAAAATAAAGGGCATGAACATCCTTTTTTTGAATTTAATGCCCAAATTGTTTGGCATGATATCGAACGAAAAGGTCGTTTTTTGAAAGCGATTTATGCTTATAAAAAACAAGTACAAAAAATTATAGCTCAAGTTCAACCTAATGTAATTATTGTGGCCGATAATGGATTGAAAGGCTACTTAGTTCCCTCTTTAATCGGCAAAACGATACCTGTAGTCTTTGAAAGTCATGGTTCAAAATATCTAAAGGAAACCTCTTTTTCATTTCCTATTTTGTCTAAATTAGGGTTTCAAATGGCGCTTTTTCTTAAAGAATGGGGTGCCAAAACATTCGATGCTTTTGTAGTATTGAGTTCAGAAAGTGACAAGGAATGGCAACTTAAAAACAGCATGATTATTTCTAATCCGTTGTCTTTTTCATCAGAAGGATCAGCCAATTTAGATTCCCAAAAAGTACT
>JBOFUD010000311.1:0-5782 GCA_051652385.1 Flavobacterium sp. | reverse complement strand
ACCTCGCTAGCTTCTTTCAGTTTTTCCATATTGTTGACCAGTTGTAATTCGGCTACAATTTTCTGAATATCACCATTCATTATGTTACCTAAATCGTATAACGTCAAACCAATTCGGTGATCGGTTACACGACCTTGCGCATAATTATAAGTACGTATTTTTGCCGAACGGTCTCCAGAACTCACTTGAGAAGTACGTTTTGTAGCGTCTTCAGCTTGCTTTTTTGCCAATTCTTGTTCGTACAAACGAGAACGTAAAACACCAAAAGCTTTGTCTTTATTTTTATGTTGTGATTTCTGATCTTGGCACTGCGCTACCAACCCGGTTGGAATGTGGGTTAAACGCACCGCAGATTTTGTAGTATTCACCGATTGTCCACCGGGTCCTGAGGAACAGAAAAAATCTACCCGCACATCGTTCATATCAATTTGAATATCAAATTCTTCTGCTTCTGGAAGTACCATAACAGTAGCTGCCGAGGTGTGAACACGACCTTGAGTTTCGGTTTGTGGTACGCGTTGCACACGGTGAACACCCGCTTCAAACTTTAACGTTCCGTAGACATCTTCACCCGTTACTTCAAAAATCACCTCCTTGAAACCACCAGAAGTTCCTTCATTCATATCTACTACTGAGGTTCTCCAGCCTTGACTTTCGCAATATTTAGTATACATTCGGAATAAATCGCCAGCAAAAATACTTGCTTCATCCCCACCGGTACCGGCACGGATTTCGACCATGACGTTTTTCGCATCTTCAGGGTCTTTAGGGATCAACATGAACTTGATTTCGTCTTCTAATTCAGGCAAACGATTTTTAGCTTCTTCCAACTGCATTTTCGCCATATCAACCATTTCAGCATCGCTACCGTCGTCAAGAATTTCGTTCGCCTCGTCAATATTGGCTAAAATTATAATGTATTCCTCTCTTTTTTCAACCAAAGCCTTGATGCTTTTGTATTCCTGATTAAGCAACACATAGCGTTTTTGGTCAGCGATAACATCGGGTTGAATTATCAAATCCGAAATTTCGTCGAAACGTTGCTTTACATATTGAAGTCTGTCTAACATATTCTTGTTCCTTTTATTGGAGTGCAAATTTAGTGAAAAGATTGCAGACTTTAGTTTTCAGATTTCAGATTTTTTTTGGGATCTTTTTACATTGCAATACGGTATCTTTTTTTACCCAAAAACTATTTTTATGATGCAGCTACGACCCAAAAACAGCTCGCAGCGTGATTACAAACAATATTTAAATATTTAAAATATTTTATTAAACTTATAGGTAGCATTCATGTTAAACCGAAGGGCATTTCCGGAACTATCATTGACGTTGATTCTTTTTCCAACCAATGTTTCTACTCCAAAAGTTAAGTTTTTGACAGCATCCCAAAATAAATTTAGAGAACCATAAAAACCTGACTGATAATTAAGCGGCATCAGATTTTTATTATTTTCTACATTGACATATCCTGCTACTATTGAGGAATTTACATTTTCTTTCCAATAATGTTTATAACTCAGGTTTAATCCCGCTGTAGATAGCGCCTCCAATTTATTTGTTCCATTATAAATGCCTTCATATCCTAGACCACTAATTCCTTGCATGTATTTGGAAATACCGGTTCCAATAACACCTTGAAATTTAATTTTATCATTTGCACCAACATTGAGAGAGGTCATCACTGTTGCGCCATACCCAAACAAGCTTCTTGCTTCATCACTTTGGTACCGAATCTCCCTAAACAAGGCTGCCACCTTGACAAAACCAAACGTACCTGTAAAGCGATATGCCCCCACAACATCGGGAAAACGCTCTGACAACGCTTTAATATTCCCTCCTAAAGTCAACTTTTCGGTAGGGTTTTCAAAAGACAATGACAAAACATTTTTAGATTTGTAAGTCGAAAAACGAACTTGTGGTGTACGGGAAAAAGTAGAGCTACTCGGGCCTTCAAAGTCTACCGTGGAGGGATTTACTTCTTCATCGAAAAAATTACTATATTCCATACCAATTAAGATAAACTTATACTTTACGAAAGCAAGTCGCATTCTAAATAAACCGTTTGCATCGGATCCATCGTTATGAAAATCACCTTCTAATTTAATGGATACTGTTTCATCACCCAACTTGTGCGTAACATCAAAACCTAATCTTGTTTGTTTGGCTCCAATAAAAAAATTAGGATTCTTGGGTGCATCCACCTGAATATTGGCCGGAATAAAAAAATCACTTCTTCCTAAATCTTGATTATCCCAAGTTAACGTCGTTCTACCAAATCCATACAACGAGAATTGGGTCGTCTCTCCAGTTGTCGATTGTGCCTTACTGGTAACTGACACAAAAAAAATCATCAACAACAGAAAATATTTTCTAGAATTTTTCATAAATAACAGTTTTTTTAGAGGGTTGAATACCTGGTGGTACTTAAAAATTTTGATTATTAATTTTAAATCGAAGTTAATTCAAATAAACAAAACAAACAAGCACTACGCTAACAATCAATACAATAGCTAAAAAAAACCGTGGTTTAGCCCAAATTCCGCATTAGAAGTCTGAAACAACTCAATGACCTCACAACCAACTATTTCACACTAGCATACCGTAATTCCATTTTATTTGTTTACGCGTTGATTGTTTGAATCAAATGCAAACTACGATGCCTTTATCAAAAACTATTTTTTTTTGCACGTGCTCCTTTTCTATGTGCGTTCAAGATGCACTTCGTCACGCCTTCAATGCATAGCTTTTCACTGGGACTAATATGCAAGTAACGCGTGTAGTTCCTCTTCAAATCTCCCTTTTGCTAAATATTGGTCTTCAAGCGCCTTGGTGAAGGGTATGGGAGAATCCAAACTGCCCACACGTTTCACAGGCGCATCCAGATATTCAAAGCAATTTTCCATAATTAATGCGGATAGATCACTGGCGACTCCCCCAAAAAGGCTGTCTTCCTGAACGATTATCGCTCGACCTGTTTTCTTAACAGAGGCAAAAATTGTTTCCGTATCCAAAGGTTGCAAGGTTCGTAAATCAAGTAGATCTGCACCGATGGTTGGATTTTTATTGAGTGTTTCCAAAGCCCAATGCACGGTGGCACCAAAAGCAATAATAGTGATGGCTTCTCCTTGTTTTAGTAGGGCCGCTTTACCCAAAGGGATAGTATAATATTCTGTAGGAACTTCTTGCTGCATACTTCGATACAGGGCCTTATGTTCGAAAAACAAAACAGGATTTGGATCTTTAATGGATTCATTTAATAATCCTTTGGCATCATAAGGAAAAGCAGGATAAACCACCTTTAAACCTGGGGTTTTGGTAAACCAAGCCTCGTTGGTTTGTGAGTGAAAAGGTCCGGCTTGTGTCCCGCCACCGCATGGCATACGGACAACCACATCGGCATTTTCTAACCATCGATAATGCGATTTAGCTAAAAGATTTACTATTGGATTAAATCCTGTCGAAACAAAATCGGCAAACTGCATTTCAACGATGGCTTTATAGCCATTGATAGACAACCCCATGGCAGCGGAGACCACGGCACTTTCGCAAATGGGGGTATTTCGAACGCGTTCTTTACCAAATTGAGCTACAAAACCATCCGTGATTTTGAAGGCGCCTCCGTATTCTGCAATATCTTGTCCCATGATTACCGAATTTTCGTAGCGCTGCATGGATTGTTTCAATCCTTGACTAATGGCATCAATAAAACGAATTTTTTCGGTTACGCCTGTTGGCTCGACACTCTCGGATACATAGGGTTTGTAGACATCGTTCAATTCTTCCTCAAAATTGGCTACTATTTCAGGCTCGGCATTTGCCAGAGCCCAATCAGTGTCTATTTCGTGTTTTATCTGTAATTTCAATTTCGTATCCTGTTCTTCTGATAAAATTTCGTTTTCGATTAAGAAATTTTTATAAGTGGCCACAGGATCCTTCTCGGCCCACAGGTCCATCATTTCCTGAGGGACGTATTTGGTACCACTAGCCTCTTCGTGGCCTCGCATTCTAAAGGTCTTGAACTCTAGCAAAATAGGACGAGGACGTTCAATCATTGCGGTTTTTAATTCAGTTATCAAATTAAATACCTCCAAAATATTATTCCCATCTACAATATGGCTTTCCATACCATATCCTTTCCCTTTATCGGCTAGATTTTCACAACGGTATTGTTCATTGGTTGGAGTTGAAAGGCCATAACCGTTATTCTCGATCACAAAAAGAACGGGTAAATCCCAAACGGCGGCAATGTTCAAGGCTTCATGAAAATCGCCCTCGCTAGTTGCGCCTTCACCAGTAAAAACGGCAGTAATTTTATTGTTTTTTTTCAAAATATTCGCCAAGGCAATTCCGTCAGCCACGCCTAATTGAGGTCCTAAATGCGAAATCATGCCAATAATTTTATACTCTTGGGTACCAAAGTGAAAACTGCGATCTCTTCCTTTGGTAAATCCGTTCGCCTTTCCCTGCCACTGCGAAAACAACCGATGCAAAGGAATATCGCGCCCTGTAAAAACTCCAAGATTGCGATGCATGGGCAGGATGTATTCGTCAGCATCTAAAGCAGCTGTAATCCCAACAGCGATAGCTTCTTGACCAATGCCCGAAAACCATTTAGACACTTTACCTTGCCGAATGAGTATTAACATTTTTTCCTCGATGAGTCTTGGGACGAGTATTTTTTTATAGAGCGTAATTAAATGGTCGTTGCTAAGCGCTTTTCTATCAAAAATCATTGGTTTTGGTTTTTTTGGATCTTTCAAAGATATAAAAATATAACAGTTTGACTTGATTTTGTTATAAATTTGAGGTTTACGAGTAACAGAGTACGAAATTCTTACTTCTGAAGGAAAGGATATTGGGTTATTTACAGAAAAATTCAGTCAATAATTACCTCAGAATACACAGTAAATTAGTTTCACTTTTTCTTATTGAAGCTAGGAATACGTTTTTTAGATTTTATCCTTGAATAGTTCGACTGTGAACCACTAGTGCACTGAAATCTTAAGATGAAAAAATTTGTAACACGGTACAAATAAGGATCACATCAACACTTTTTGTAAGTATCACTAGCGGTTAAATACCTTGGCAGGAACAGGGATACAATCAATTAAAGGTCTATCATCTTCAGATAAATAAAAATCGATTTGTACTTCATTTTTATTGTATATATCAATAAAATTAGTTTCGATTGTTCTATAGCCTACAGAGATTACCTCTATAAAAAAATAATCATCCTTGAAGTTTTGAGTTTTAAAAGAGTATTCTCCTTGAGATGAAGTTTGAATTTTAAAACAACCAATTGTGAGTTGCACGGGAGGAGTTAATGGCTTCCCTGTTTTAACATCAAAGACTGTCCCGTGAATGGTAACTTCGTCAGATTTAATTTTAGATTTTGATCTAACTCCATAAACCGTATACCCACCTTGATTAGCGGTTGGAATTAATTTGTTTTTAAAAGAAGTACATCCCGTAAAAACACATAAAAAAACGATAAAAAGGAGAAAACGATAGAAAAACTGCATAAAAAGTAACTTTTGGCCGTTTTTCAAAGTAACGTTTTTTTTAATATACTTCACTACAATTGATAATAAAAAGGAGCATTCTAATAAAAATTGAAGTAGTGCCCTATCAAACGGTTTGTATTTAAACCCAGATTCCGCATTAGAAATCTACTACAACTGAATTACTTCACCATTTTTATATTTTTTAGCGGAGTTCAGTGAATGAATTTCTTCTTCAAAACCAAGAACTTTTTTCACGAGTGTTTATTTTTAGTGGA
>JBOFUD010000310.1:0-1849 GCA_051652385.1 Flavobacterium sp. | reverse complement strand
CACAATTTTCATATAAAAAAACACGAATAGTGATCCTTGGATACTGTTCGTGTTTTTTTTATGCCCAATTTTTATGTTTTATAAAAAATCATTTGCATGGCTGTGCCTTTTCCAATTTCAGAATGTAAGACTTTAATTTGCCCTTTGTGGTAGTCTTTTACAATGCGTTTGGTTAAGGATAAGCCCAATCCCCATCCTCTTTTTTTGGTCGTAAAACCAGGCTCAAATATTTTTTGAAATTGATTTTTAGGGATACCACTTCCCGTATCTGAAATGGTGATTTTTACACTATCGTATTTTTCTTCAATGGCTAGATGAAGTTTTCCTTTGCCTTTCATGGCGTCAATGGCATTTTTTACCATGTTTTCGATGGTCCAACTATGCAAAGTAGCATTCAAGGAGATCCAGATTTTTTTTTGTGGTGCCGATTGGGAAAATTCAATTTGTTTCGAAAATCTAGCTTGCAAATAATCATAGGAAAGCAGGGTTTCTGCTACGATGTCTTTGCTTTCTAGTTTGGGTTCTGAACCTATTTTTGAAAATCGATCGGTTATGGTTTGCAGGCGTTCGATGTCTTTTTCGATTTCTTTGGTTGTGCTTTCATCAATTTCTTCGGTTTTCAAAAGTTCGACCCAACCAATCAAGGAGGAGAGTGGGGTGCCAATTTGGTGGGCAGTTTCTTTGGCCATTCCCGCCCAAAGCTTGTTTTGAATCGCCATTTTATTGCTTTTGTAGTAGTGATACACTAGTGCGGCAAACAGAAAAATAATCAATAATAAAGCAATAGGATAATATTTCAATTGATTTAATAAAGCAGAATTGCCGTAATACAATTTTTGGATTTTTCCGGGGGCGTATTCGATTATTACAGGGTCGTTTTCACCTTTTAATTGCTTCAAAAATAGCGCTGCTTTTTGATGGTTATTGACAATGGCAGTGTCGACATTTACAGTATTGATGATTTTATCTTCCGCGGTTAAAATAATTGGAATCGAGTGGTTGTTGCTAAATATCAATAAAGGCAAATCGACATCGGTGTTTTCATCCGCGTTAATTAAGGTTTTTTGAGCATCGGCCCAAAGGTTCATTTTTAAACGTTCTTCATTTTTGAATATTTGAAAAAAGGTATACGTATTCCACAGAATCAAAGAAACGAGACAAAAAGAAGTAGCAATAATGACCCAGCGTGTCGTGTTGCTTTTGTTTGAAAAGTGCATAAGATTTTATTTAAACAATGTTGATGTTTTCGGCATTATCAAAGTAAGGTTGAATATTTAAAAAAGGCAACATGAATGTCAGTATTTTTTGCGAATTATATTATATAATTTTCCTTGTTTTGGTAAAAATAGATTTAATTCGGATTTTAAATTTGTATTAATTCCTTAAATCATGCTGAGCTTTTGTGCCGTTCCGTGAAATGCCAACAATAAAGATAACGAATTAATGCAGGAGGTATTTTGGTTTCTAAGAAAGAAATTTTGAGAATTATTTTTAACTTTTTTTTGAATTTTATAAATGAATTTAGCCGACAAATACTCGAGGTTTTGATTACTTTTGTAGCTGCAAAAATTGTTGTTAATTTCAAACGTATGGTTAGTATTGATCCAAAAAGCATTTCCACTGTACAAATGCAGGGGTATTTACAAAGTAGTGTTGGGCCTAGACCCATTGCCTTTGCTAGCACGGTTGATAAAGAAGGGCGCCCTAATTTGTCGCCTTTTAGCTTTTTTAATGTGTTTAGTGCTAATCCGCCAATTTTGGTGTTTTCTCCCGCGCGAAGAGTACGGGATAATACTACGAAACACACGCTGCAAAATGCCGAAGCTACAGGAGAAGTGGTGATTAATGT
>JBOFUD010000309.1:0-9015 GCA_051652385.1 Flavobacterium sp. | reverse complement strand
CGATTAGAATTTCATCAATAAGGGCTTGACCAGAAGCAGCGCTTTGAACCGCGTCTGCATCTCTATTTTTTTGCAGCGCATACAAAATAGTTTTTGCCTCGGCTTCTTTTCCTAATCTGGCTTTTGCTTCGGCATCGATCAAATACACCAAAAAAAAACCACTCATTGTACAATGAGTGGTTTTACGTTAACTATTTTTGACTAGAAAAAACTATCGAGTGCCTCCTGCCCACCAAACTTTTTCAGTGTAAACATAAGATCCGTCACCGAATGCCTCACGTACATGAGCATTTGCTGATACATCTGAATTACCATATCCAAAACGTTGGGGAAAGAAATTTGGTCTTGCATTTACTAAGGGAACTAAATCACCATTACCCATCGCTTTTAAACGTCTAGCATCGTTGTAGTCCTCAATGCCTTCATTTTCATAAAAAGAGATATGTTTTTCAACCATTATTTTTTTCAATAAATCATTTCCCGTCAAAGTACCTATTGAAGCAATATAAGTATCCGCTTGAGCTACTGAAAAAGTTACAACCTGGTTTTTGGTGTAAGCTGCTTTTATAGCTAGATTCATAGTGGCTTGGGCCGCTACATCTTGTCCCAATCTTGCCTGAGCTTCAGCTTTCAAGAACAACAACTCATGGTACCCTAAAACATAAATTGGGTTTTTGGTATTCATGATTCCAGAAATAGAATACACATTCTGAGCTTCGATAGGATTCAACAAAGAATTATCCAAAGGATTTACCGCACCATCCTTTTTGGTAAAAAACACGGCAGTTCTTGCATCTGAAGTTCCATTTGCTACCAATATATCGTAGAAGCTTTTGGCGACACATAAACCACCTCTGTCCGCTTCAAAACGAGCATAGGGATTTGGAATTCCATTATTCACCAATTTAAATTCCTCATCACTGGATTTAAAAGACGCTTCTACATAATCAATAACCGCCTGATAATTGGCTTTAACAAAAGACAAACGCATGGTATATCTTGCCAACAAACCATTGGCAGCTTTTATCCATTTTGAAGAATTACCTCCATAAATTACATCTTGAGAACCCAAACTTGCATAAACCGTTGTTTTACCCAAATTAGCAATTCCATCATTTAACTTTTTAAAAACCTCTTGATAGATCACCTCTTGTTTATCCAATTTAGGCTGGAGATTTGTTAAAGTTAATGCTTCGCTATGCGGGACATCGCCAAAAAGATCCGTTAACATGGCCAAATTATAGGCGTACAAAATTTGTGCAATTCCTAAAGTTTGATGATTCCCTTGCTCTGATCCACCAGCACTACATTTGTCAATAATGATTTTTAAAGTACGAAGCTGTCTGTAGGCAGTATTCCAAGAATTATTGTAGGTAGTCGATTTTTGAGGCTCACCATCTCTGGTTTGAGCTTTAAACATTTGATTGTGATTACCTGCATTTAACTCTGAATAAACTCCTGCATAGAATGAATTATCAGACCCTGTGAGAGAAAAAGCAGAAGCTACCATCACATCGGTAATGATTAATCTACTTGGAACATCTGTTGGATCATTTGGATTATTGTTAATATCATCAAGTTTATCCTCAGAACAAGACTGAAATAAAATCAGTCCCACAAACGCGAGGAGCGCGATTTTTATATTTTTCATTTTTTATGTGTTTTTTATTAAAAAGTAACATTTAAACCAAACCCAAAACTTTGGGCTTGCGGCATAGACCATTGTTCAAAACCTCCAGACATATTATTGTTTCCTTGTGAGGCCTCGGGATCTAAATTGGGTAGTTTAGACCATAACAAAATATTTCTTGCATAAATAGAGGCTCTTACATCAATTTTTTCTTGAATTAATTTAGGAAAAACGTATCCGAAAGTAATTTCTCTTAACTTAACAAAACTAGCATCATAAACAGCACTTTCGGTAATATCAACAAGTCTAGAATTTAATTGTTGGATACCATTGGCACCTAAGGCAATATCATTTGCGCTTCCGTCAGCTTTTACTCCAGGGTAAACATAGCCTGCAGTTCTATCAGCAGTGGAGGCATCAACTCCATAGTACTTCATTAAATTATTAGATCCGCTGTACATTTTTCCACCATTCTTCCAATCGAAAGTAGCCCCCAAAGACATTCTTTTGTATGTAATTTGAGTAGAACCTCCTAGATTAAATTTCGGAGCTACTTCACCGACTGCTTTCTCCTCACCAATCATTGGCAATCCATTTTCATCCACCATAACGTTCTGGTTGTCGTCTCTTTTGAAACTCGTTCCGTAAATTACCGGAAAAGCATTTCCAACATTCGCTCTAATTTGCGGTGATACGAAACCTCCCAAAAAGATGTTTTCTACTCCGGGTGCCAATTCATCTACAATGGAGACTATTTTAGAAAAATTGATATTAAAATCCCAATTAAAATCATTGCCTCTTACTGGATTTACATTCAAAACCAATTCATGAGCGTCCGTATGAATTTTTCCACCGTTGGTGATGTAAGAACTAGCCCCAATTGATCCAGCTAATGGAACAGAAAAAATTTGATCCTTTACATTTTGTCTGGAATAGGTATAATCAATACCTATTCTATTTTTTAGGAATTTAAGATCAATTCCAAACTCATACGATTGTGTGTTTTGAGGTTTCAAATTAGGATCTGTCAAAACAGGATAGGGAACGAAAGAACTTACATCACCAACTGGAAATTGAATGGGCGGATTTCCCCAAAACCCACCACCATAACCAGGCGTTGAGTAATAGTCCATAACGTATCGGCCTGCCTGACCTACTTCTGCAAACGAGGTTCTAACTTTTGCGTATGAAAGAATTGCATTATGTTTCAGCGGCTCTAATTCAGTTAGAATAAAACCTAAAGACACAGAAGGGTAAACAAAATCTCTGTTACCTCTTGGCATCGTTGAAACAATATCCTTACGTACCGTCGCACTTAAAAACAACATGTTTTTGTATGACAATTCACCATTACTAAAAAATCCAACAGTTCTACTTTGATTTCTTCGCTCTTCAGAGGTAACTTTTTTTGCATTGGCAATAGTAGCCCAACCACCAAAATTAAAGCCCGTTCCTAGATCATTGTATGTTTTTCTGTTTTCATGATTGAACTCATTCCCCACTAATACATTAAATTTAAAATCATCATTAATATCTAAACTATAATTTGCAGTAAATAATGAGTTTAAAACATCTGTTGTAATACCATAAAGATTGGCTTTACTTTGAGCTCCTGTTAAATCATGCTTGCTTCCAAACTCAAAAATATCTCTATAATTGGTAGTATAAGAATCAAGACCTACTTGGTACCTAAAAACTAACTTTTGACTCCCATCCTCGCTAATTACCGGAGCATATTGCACATTCCCATTTCCATAAAAACGATTGGTTTTTTCACTATTTTCATTGTGTTCAGCAGCCCAATATGGATTATTGAAAGCGTTTTTTCTGTAAAAAACTTGATCATACGGATTTGCTGCAGAGGCTGAGCCATTCCCTTTCAAATCATAACTTCTTGGTGCTCCGTAAACTCCAACCAACGAAGCGTCATTCGCAGAAGTACTTTTATCAATCGCCGTTTGAACATAATTAAGGGAAAAACCAGTCTTCCATTCTTCATTTAATTTGGTTTCAACGACCGCTTTCATATTATAACGATTCATTCCTGTTTCTGGAATCATACCTTCTTGATTGGTCGCTCCAAAACCAAAAGAATAATTGGTTTTCTCGGTAGCCTGACTCACGTTGAATGAATTACTAACAGTAGCACCCGTTTTAAAATAATCGTTGATATTATTGTGTGCTTTTGGAGCTACCCAAGGATCCAAACCTGCTTTAGCTCTTTGAGGCACATAATACATACCTGGTCTTAGGGTCCCACCATTTAAAGCATTAGAAACATTTCCGCCATAAGTGGGGTCATTTGGTAATTCTGAAATTTTTGGTCCCCAACTTGTTGAGGAGTATGGATTGAACACACCATTAGATCCCTGTGCGTATTCGTTTTGTGTTTTTGGTTTTTTAGACACCAATTCAAAACTAGTAGCATTTGAAAAAGTATACACTGGAGTACCATTTTTAGCTAATCCTTTTCCACTTTTAGTGGTAATAAGAATGACCCCATTTGAAGCTCTTAGACCGTACAATGCAGAAGCAGCCTGACCTTTCAACACAGAAATAGATTCAATATCATTCGGATCAATATCCACAGCTCTATTGGCAGAATCGGCACCTGTTACACTATTCCCCGTTGAATAATCCGCCTGAGAAGCTACAGGCATACCATCAATTACATACAAAGGCGTATTGTTTCCTGTAAAAGAACGAGCACCACGAATCACAATTTGAGAGGAAGCCCCAGGAGCCCCACTTGAAGGAGTAATTTGAACACCCGCTAGTTTTCCTTGCAAAGCACCAGAAAGACTACTATTCCCTCCTTTATTCAAATCAGCTGATTTAATTTCTTGAACAGCGTATCCTACAGCACGACTACTTTTCTTAACTCCTAAAGCCGTTACTACTACAGTTTCTAATTCATTTGGCGCTTCAGACAATTTCACGTTCAAAGCAGCAGAACTTCCAACTGTCACACTTATATCTTTCATTCCCATGTAGGAAAATACCAAAACATCACCTGTTTTTGCTTTAATAGAAAAAAGACCATCAAAATCAGTCTGTACACCAGAAGAAGTTCCTTTAATAAGTACATTTGCTCCCGGAATTGGACCGGTATTATCTGTAACTTTTCCGGTAATCATTTTTTCTTGTGCAAAGGTAATTTGCATAGACAAAAAGACTAGAAAAGTAACAATCCATTTAAATTTTAACCTCATGATATTTTGTTTTTATTAGTAATGTTGCAAAAATTATAAATTATTACTAAAACCACAAGGAATCTTCGAGGGCCTGCAAACACTGAGAATTTTCAAAAAACACATCTTACTCTATATTTCGCCATTTTTTTGGTATTGTATTTATAATCCAAAAAACGGATGTTAATCCAAAAGAGTTTTGTTAAAAACCATACGATATGCTAAGTCCTAATTTTTTCATAAAGTTCAACGAAAGCGGTTGCGATGAAGCCGGAAGAGGCTGTCTAGCAGGACCTGTGACTGCTGCCGCTGTAATCCTTCCATTACATTTTGAAAATAATTTGCTTAATGATAGCAAAAAGTTAACAGAAAAGGTTCGAAAAAGCCTCAAAACAATCATTGAAAACCAGGCGATATCTTACGCAATTACCCACATCGAACCCGAAGAAATTGACGATATCAATATTCTAAATGCATCCATCAAAGCCATGCAAGAATGTGTGGTAAAATTGGACCCAAAACCCAAGGCAGTAATCATAGACGGAAATGCTCCCTTTATACCCAAAAAGGGAATAATTACAAAAGGTGTTAAAATATTTTCAAAAGAAGAAATTGACTTTTTAAACGGACTTCAAAATGCAAGTATCGTTAAGGGAGATGGAAAGTACATGAGCATTGCGGCCGCCTCAATTTTGGCCAAAACGCACAGGGATGCATACATGGATCGTATTCATGAAGAATTTCCGATGTACAATTGGAAAAAAAATAAAGGCTACCCAACGCAAGAGCATCGGGAAGCCATCAAAAAATTTGGAATAACAAAATACCACCGATTGAGCTTTAGACTCTTGCCCGAACAACTCAAATTGGATTTGTAATGAACGAAACTTTAAATTACACTGACAAAAGTAGCTTCAAATAGCGCTGCAAAATGTTTTTTAATTTTACGCTTCACTTCCTCCTCATCTACTCGAGTAACGCCCAATTCTACTTGCATAGAAGTTACCGCTTTTCCGCGAATGCCACACGGAATAATATTGTCAAAATATCCTAAATCAACATTGACATTTAAGGCAAAACCATGCATCGTCACCCAGCGTGAGGCTCGTACTCCCAAGGCACAAATTTTTCGAGCAAATGGCGTACCAACCCCCAACCAAACCCCCGTTTCTCCCTCGCTTCTTCCACATTCTAAACCATACTCTTGTAGGGTCAAAATAATTGCTTCTTCGAGAAAACGAAGGTACTTATGAATATCCGAGAAAAAATTCTCCAAATCCAAAATGGGATAGCCTACAATTTGTCCAGGACCATGATAGGTTATATCGCCACCACGATTAATTTTATAAAAAGTGGCACCTTTATCTGTAAGTTGCGCTTCATTTAATAGCAAATTGCTCATATCACCACTTTTTCCTAACGTATATACATGAGGATGTGACACAAAAAGAAAATAATTCGGCGTAGCCCAATCAGTGCCTTCTCTTCGGTTTTGGATTTTCAAATCAACGATTTTCTTGAACAAAGCTTCCTGGTATTCCCAAGTAGCTTTATAGTCTTTTACTTCTAAATCTTGAAGCTGGATTTCCTTATTCATTTTTAAATTTAAAAAATAGCTCCCATATTCTAGTACTCTGAATCGTTCATACGTACTAAAAATGGATGCCTCGGGGTTATTTTTTCTCGGGAATTATTGCATCAAAATGCAATTCCTGAATTTTCGTTGTATAAAAAGAAACCTTCTTTTTTTCAAAGATACTAAATCACATGAGAACCTGCGAAAAACAAAAGACTCACTTTATAACTTCCCTGCCAACTACTCAAAAATCATCAGGTTGTAAGTTGGTCAAAACGACCAGACCAAAGCTTTTAAAGCAGTCTAAAGTTTATTCAAAATCAATACGCACCGCGGTGCTTTCGGGATCCTTAAGACTTTCTATCAATCCAAATGAAATGGTAACCGATTTACGATCGCTACTTAAAAGGGCATTGGCTACTGAAACCGATTTTATTTCTTTAAAAAAAGAATAGCTTAAGGTCAGTTTTTGAAACACTTTTTTCTTAGAAAGTTCCAACTGATACTGCGCTAACCTTTCTTGTTCACTTTTAAAAATACTCGGATTAGTAATGGTAACAACGCGTTTAAAGTGATTGTCATGGTATTCAAATGCTACTTTGTAATAATCCTCTTCTGCACTTAAAGCATAATTATGGATGATGTCGCTTGCATAGCGTTCCGTTCTGTACAAATCCGGAACCTCAGCAATTTTTTTGAATTTTCGAGAAATAATCGTTCTAAAATCCTTTTCATAAGAATTTCTTTTATTTTGAACTTGCACCCCTTTATAGGCATTAAAAACTGCCTTGTCCTCCGGAGTTAATCTCGAGAAGGTTTGGTTATACTTTGCAATAAAATCGTCAAAAACATAGGTAGTATCCACGAAAACTTCATTTTTATTGTAATCCTCTCCCGCCCATTGCTGATAACTTTGCTCCACGCGATGCAATTCAATAGCTATTTGACCACTACCATCAGCATCCAAAACAATCGTTTCGGTAACCTGGCACCCCATAAACAAGAAGCACAGCAGGACTATGAAAAAGGAATTCTCTCGACTCATTTTGTAAAATTTAATTTCAAATGTAAAAAAGCTCCGGCTGCCACTTCTTTAGTTTCTGGCCACAATATACCAAATAAGGTCCATCTCAAATGCATATTTTGTTAATTACCGACTGTTTGTTTGAAATAATTAACAAATAAAAAATACATTTGTGCAACCCAAAATTTTTAAACCTACCTTATGACTTCAATTTTAAAAAATGGATTTCAACTTTCATTTTTAGCAACTGTATTTTCAGTTTTTGTTAGTTGCGAAACCGATGTAAACTACAAAAACTACGAACCCAATTATTTGTCTAGTATTGATGCTAGTCAATTACCGGCAGCCAACAAACCGATGACTATGTTTGCTGATGATGAAGATCCTGCTAGAATGTATGACAAAAAAGACCGATGGTTTCGCGTGAATGAACCCCTTCAAATAATCCAAAAAGGGAAAGATTCTATTCAAATTTCTTTGTATTCTCCGGTTGGTCTTTCCGATGTCAAAGTATACGCAAAACTGGCCAATTACGACAAGCGTTTTGTACTGTTTCATTTCAGCAAAATTCCAGCTTTTCATCGATCTGTACATCAAATTCCTCTGGTCTCCGGCCAAAACGACTACTTGTTAGAAAACGGAAACACGGTTACCATCGATAAAATAGAAGGATTTTCATCGGCTGAAATTACCTTTTCAGCCACATCCACTGATCCATTGTTTGTAAAATTCAACAAAATAAAATCCAAACATTTAGTGCAATTTCACGATGGATACCACCTCAACGAGTTGGGAAAATTTTTACCGATGAATCCGGTTTTGGCAAAAGAAGCCATCACTATGATTATCAACTATTCCTATGCGCTAAGTCACCCTATTTATTACAACACATTTACGCAGTACGACAAATACAAACAAGAACAAGTCGCAGCAGGAACCCCAGTAAATGGCGCTATTGATTGGCATGGTAACGCCGATGATGCAAACGGTGCTTATGATTATTATACCAAAGAAGAAATTGAAAAAATTTACTGGAACTACCTTGACAACCGTACTTTGTATATGGCCATGGTGGGTGGCGCAGCAGCCTTGGGCGGTGGTCCATTAGCCTCGCATTGGGAATCTTCGTACATAAGAGCCCATTGGCTCGGCGATTTATCGGTTTGGTCTCATGAATATTCCCATCATATTGGATTTTCGCATAGTAGCAACTTAGCCAATAGTGGCGAAGGTGGAGGTCAACAAGAGATGCTAACTCATTTTTTTAAATATTTGATTTACTTGAATGATCTTCCCTTCACAGATCCCGATATACTTAAAGGATACACAAAAACCAAGTATTTGAGCGGTCCATACAACAAACCTGTATTTAAAATTAGCCCCAACAACCCTTTCTTACTCAAATACAAAGGAGAAGGAAAATGGAATTAATACTACTCACACCAATGAAAAAATATTTTTACTTTATAGCTTTACTTTTAACATTTATTAGTTGCAGCAAAGATTCGGATGTAAATTACGAACCTACTACCTACCAACATTATTACTTAACCCATGAAGCCTCCATTTCGGCCCAACAAATTGTGGGTGGAAA
>JBOFUD010000308.1:0-8168 GCA_051652385.1 Flavobacterium sp. | reverse complement strand
AAATCATAAGATTTAGAAGGGTTTGCTTCGTTTTGCTTTCCAGCTGGCGGAGAAAGAGGGATTCGAACCCCCGGACCTGTTACAGTCAACAGTTTTCAAGACTGCCGCATTCGACCGCTCTGCCATTTCTCCAATATGTCGCGATCATTATGTGATTGCGAGTGCAAATATAAGACTCTTTTTTGGTTGTGCAAGCGTATTTTTTAAAAAATTACTGTTGCTTTTTGAAGTTTTTTTTAAGTGTTTCATATTGTTTGATTTACAAGTAAAAAAATTTAAAAAAAAAGAGTCCTCCGTTTAATAATTTACATATTCGGTAATTTCAAGTCCGTAACCAATCATGCCGACGCGTTTTCCTTGTGCTGTATTGGTCACCAAGCGAATTTTTGAAATGTCTAAGTCGTGAAGAATTTGTGCGCCAATACCAAAATCTTTACTGTCGATTTTAATTTTGGGTGCTTTCAGCTCTCCGTTGGCTTGTAGTTCTTTTAATTCGGCAATTCGGCTTAATAGATTTATAGCTTGCATGTCTTGATTTACAAAAATCACTGCGCCTTTCCCTTCTTTATTGATGGTGGTAAACATGTCGTCTAACTGTTTATCGGCATTATTGGTTAAGGTGCCTAACAGATCATTATTTACCTGCGAGGAATTGATTCGGGTTAAGATAGATTCGCCTGAATTCCAAGTGCCTTTGGTAAGGGCAATATGTACTTGCTTGTTGGTGGTTTGTTGGTAGGCGCGTAATCTAAAAGTACCAAAACGAGTCTGAATGTCAAAATCTTCTTTTTTGACAATAAGGCTATCATGTTGCATTCTGTACGCGACCAAAGCTTCGATAGAAACTAATTTTAAATCGAATTTCTTAGCCACTTTTACCAATTGTGGCAAACGCGCCATGCTGCCATCTTCGTTCATGATTTCGACAATAACGCCCGCCGATTTAAAGCCTGCTAGTCTGGCAAAATCAATGGCGGCTTCGGTATGTCCGGTTCTTCTCAAAACACCACCTTGTTTAGCGATAAGCGGAAAAATATGTCCCGGTCTAGCAAGGTCGTGTGGTTTGGTGTTTGCGTCAACAAACGAAAGTATTGTTTTGGCTCTGTCTGCTGCCGAAATTCCTGTGGTTACGCCATTACCTCTCAAATCTACCGAAACCGTAAATGCGGTTTCCATCGGGTCGGTGTTGTTGCTTACCATCACATGAAGACCTAATTCTTTGCAGCGACTTTCTGTTAAGGGGGCGCAAATCAATCCACGACCGTGAGTAGCCATAAAATTGATCATTTCTGGGGTTACTTTTTCAGCTGCTGCCAAAAAATCACCTTCATTTTCGCGATCCTCGTCGTCTACTACGATGATTACTTTGCCTTGACGAATATCTTCAATGGCTTCTTCAATTGTGTTGAGTTGTATTGTATCTGCTACCATGTGTAGGTTTAGTTTTTAGAAGGAAATATTTTTTTAATCAATTTTTGAAAGGGTTCTAGTATGCGATCCAAGTTGATGATACCTATATCGTTGATGGCTCTATAGGTCAACAAAATGGCTAAAGGTGTCAAAATGAATGATGACATCCATGCACCTACAAAAGGAGTGAGTCCGTCTTCTTGTGAAATTCGTTTACCAAAAGTGTTGATAAAATGGAAGGTAATGAAAATCAAAACCGCAAATACAATCGGAAGACCGATGCCTCCTTTGCGAATAATTGCTCCCAGAGGTGCTCCGATGAAGAACATTAAAAAGCAAGCAAAAGCAATAACGAATTTTTCATAAATAACAAATTCGTGCGCGTTGATGTTTTTTTGCTTCATTTTTAAATCAAAAAGAGTTCCTTCGATGGATAGTACGGTACTCTGCGTATTGGCTAAGGCACTTTTCAAAATGTTTACTTTTTCATCTTCTGTAAAAATAGCCAAAGGGTCTTTGCTAGTGGATTGTTTTTCTTTTTTTAAAGTGTCGGTGTCTGTGCGTGTAATTGGAGATGCAGTAAGCGGAATTGCTGTTTTTTGACTGATGTTTTCAGTAAATGATTTTAGCTCGACAGCTTTATTTTTAGACAGCGAATCAATGGTATACTGCAGCTCAGCAACATCAAGCATTCCCTTGGTGTTAGATTCCTTGGACTCCTCAACCGTTGGGGTGTTTAACTTCGATAAATCAATATTGATAATATCTTTTTTAAACGCGCTTTTTACAAAAGGCATTTTATCTCGATCTTCGTATTTTTTGGGAATGACATCTTCATAATAGTAACCGTCTTTTAGTACTAATTGCAATAAATTCGAAGACTCATTACTGATCAATTCTCCAGTTTTAGCTTTGATAACAGTTTTGTTACCGTCTCCCATCATTGATTTTTTGTGAATCGTGACATCGTTTAGAAAATTACCTTTTTCGCCCGATTTCTTGTTTACCTTTATATTGTAGATGCCTACGGTGTTGAATTGCCCCTCTGCAATGGCTAAAGCGGGTTTTACTTGAGCAATATTTCTTCTAAAACTCATGAATTTGTATTCGGCATACGGAATGACATTATTGGCAAACATGAAAGCCACGATGCTTAGCAAGCTTATAAAAACAATAAGTGTTCGAAAACAGCGCTGCAGTGAAATACCAGAGGATTTTATGGCGGCTAATTCATAATTTTCAGAAAAACTTCCAAAAGTCATGATCGATGCCAGTAAAACAGAAAGGGGTAAAACTAGCGGAATGATTCTTGGCATGGAGAAAAGTAAAAACTTGAGAATCATTATCAAATCTAGGTCTTTACCAGCTAATTCTGTGATGAAAAGCCAAACCGTTTGGAGGATAAAGATGAAGAAAAGGATAACAAAAACCGTAGTAAATGTAATCAGAAAGGATTTTAATAAATATTTGTCAAGAATCTTCACCTATGTTTAATCTAATTTATTGATGTAGTAATTGGGGTATTTACTCGCTGCAAAGGTAAATTGATTTTTTGATAATGGTTGATTTGTTTTGAAAGAATTCACCGTAAGCGTGGTTTTGGTTCCTTTTTTACCTATTTCAATTAAATTGTAAATGTGTTTGGTTTGAATATCAATGCCTAACAAGATTTCTTTACGTTGGTCTTTGGCGTTGTTCGGGATTAATTTTATGTATTGGATTTTACGTCCTCTAACATTTTGAACAATATCCATAGTGTATTTGTAGCCCGAGTTGAAAAAAGTCAACATTTTTGAAGGCGTAATCGCATTTTCGTCATTTTCATTCAGTTTTGACACGGTAATTTCTTCATCTTCTGGAACGATGGTGTATGTTTTTTTTCCGTCAAACATTTTGGTTACGCCCATGAAATTTAAAAGATACATGTTCCCTTTCAGCGTAACATTGCCTTTGCTGTCTTGGTTGATGTTTTCTTTACTATTTTGCAAACTGTATTTAAAATCTATAGCTATGTTGTTGTATCCTTTAACTTTTGCAGTTACTTGATCTAGTAAATCCTTGGCTTTTTTGTCTTGCGCCTGCAGCGAAAAAGAGTTTAGTAGTACTGTAAGAGCAAAGATACCATACGCAACTAGTGTTTTAAAATTGGTGTTTACTGCTTTTTGTTTTGTTTTTTTTGGACTGGGTAACATTTTTTTACTTGTTTAGTTCGTTGTTGAAAAATTGATCAAGAGAACTCATGTCTTGTATGTTGACACTTCTGGCTTTACTACCTTCAAACGAACCAACAAGGCCAGCGGCTTCTAGTTGGTCAATTAATCGTCCGGCTCTGTTGTAACCTAGCTTGAGTTTGCGTTGCAATAAAGAAGCTGAGCCTTGTTGCGCATTGACGATAATTTCGGCAGCTTCTCTAAATAAAGGATCTCTATCGGATATGGATACATCAAGATTGATGCCACTTTCTTCGCCAACAAATTCTGGAAGAAGGTAAGCGGTGGCATAAGCTTTTTGCGAACCAATAAATTCGGTTATTTTTTCTACCTCTGGTGTGTCAATAAAAGCACATTGAACCCTTACAATATCATTGCCGTTGGTGTACAATAAATCACCACGTCCTATTAATTGATCTGCTCCTTGGGTGTCTAAAATAGTTCTTGAGTCGATTTTTGAGGTTACTCTAAAGGCGATACGCGCAGGAAAATTGGCTTTGATTAAACCCGTAATTACGTTAACAGAAGGTCTTTGGGTAGCAATAATTAAATGAATTCCGATGGCTCTTGCCAGCTGGGCTAAACGCGCAATAGGTACTTCAACTTCCTTACCAGCTGTCATGATCAAATCGGCAAATTCATCAACCACCAATACAATATAAGGTAAAAAACGATGTCCTAATTCTGGATTTAGTTTTCGGGACTTAAATTTATCGTTATACTCTTTGATGTTTCGAACCATCGCATCTTTTAATAACGAATACCGATTGTCCATTTCAACACAAAGAGAGTTTAAAGTGGCTACTACCTTGGCATTGTCGGTAATAATGGCGTCCTCTGTATCGGGCAATTTGGCTAAATAATGTCTTTCTATTTTATTAAAAAGGGTCAGTTCTACTTTTTTCGGATCGACTAAAACAAATTTTACTTCGGCTGGGTGTTTTTTGTATAAAAGTGAAGTTAAAACCGCATTTAATCCAACTGATTTTCCCTGACCTGTAGCTCCTGCCATTAATAAGTGAGGCATTTTGGCTAAATCGACAACGAAAGTCTCATTAGAAATGGTCTTTCCTAAAGCAATTGGTAATTCCATTTCGGCTTCTTGAAATTTGGCCGATCCAATAACACTTTTCATGGAAACCATCGTTGGGTTTTTATTTGGAACCTCAATACCAATGGTTCCTTTTCCTGGAATTGGAGCGATGATACGAATGCCTAGGGCCGATAATGACAACGCAATATCGTCTTCTAAACTTTTGATTTTTGAGATTCTAATCCCTGCTTCAGGAACAATTTCATACAACGTCACCGAGGGCCCAACAGTAGCTTTAATTTGTGCAATTTCGATTTTGTAATTGCGCAACGTATCAACGATTCTGTTTTTATTTTCTTCTAATTCTTCTTGATTGATGGTGATTCCTCCCGTTGAATATTCTTTCAATAAATCGATAGTAGGGTATTTGTAATGCGATAAATCTAGGGTTGGGTCAAATAGGCCAAAATCCGAAACAAGGCGAGAAGCTAAATTTTCTTCGATAAAAACTTCCTCGGTAGCTTTTTCGATGACAAACGCATCGTCTTTGGTTTCAATTTCCTCAATAGGCGTTGAAATGATCAAGGGTTTTGATTTGGGCTCCAAGTTAATTTCTGAAGCACTACTTATGGTTGGTTTTAGTGCTTCTTTGTTGATTTCAAATTGTGTTCCCGTAGTTTTTAGGTGAATGGTATCATCAGTTTTTTCATCCTCTTTAATGGCAAACTCTTCCAAATTGTATGCATTTGAAGTTTCTTTTGAAAGTGGATTGTGGGTAATTTCTTGTTTGATCTCTTCTTTCGTGGAAAGGAATAGTTTTTGAATCTTTTCAGGAGAAATTTTTAATTTGAAAATCATAAAAATTAAAAGACCAAAAAGTAACACTAATAAAGTGCCTGTTTTTCCTAGGTAATCTTGCAATAAAAGATTAATTTCATACCCAACAGTTCCGCCTAATTCTGGAACAGAGTCGAAGAAAAAACCACAGAGAACCGAAAGAATAATTATTAAAAACAAATCCCAAAACCAAACGGATTTAAGTTTGTTAGATTTCAAGTTTAAAAACAAAAACAAGCCTGAAATAAACAGTAAGCGAACAAATAAAAATGAGGCGATTCCAAAACCTTTATATATAAAGGCATCGGCTAAAAAAGCACCTACTTTTCCGAGCCAATTTTGTACAACTTCCGTTCTGTCTGCCATGGCAATAAGGGCACTTTGATCGTCCTGTCCGTGCATAAAAAAGGATACAAAAGCAAGAAATAGTGCTAGTGAGAATAAAATGAGTATACTGCCAATAATAAGTTTATTTTGCTTAGATAATGCGCCACTAAATTTTCTGGGACTTGCAGAATCGCTCGCAGACTCTGAAATGCTTTTTTTTATTGTTTTTGCCATTCCTTTTGAAAGTGTGCCTAAATGAATTTTGGGATGTAGATGATTGAGCCTATTATTACGGCGGTTATCGCTGCAAAAAACACTGCTCCTGCGGCAATATCTTTGATGAAACCTATTCTTTTGCTATAGTTTGGGTGAATGAAATCTGCAATTTTTTCCACCGCGGTGTTCAGACCCTCAACGCTCATAATAAGACCAATGGCGAGCGTTTGAAACATCCATTCCGTGGCCGAAATTTGCATAATAAACCCCAAAATACTGATGAGAATTCCGATAGAAAACTGCACCATGATGCTGTGCTCGGTACTAATTAATTTAACTGCACCTTTGAAGGCATAAGTAACACTTTTCAATCTCCCGCTAACAAAAGAGTTGTCTTTTTGAAATTCCATATCCTATTTATAGTACAGCCAATGCCGCTTCGTAATTTGGTTCGTTAGCTATTTCGGATACTTGTTCAGTGTGAGTAATAACACCGTTTTCATCCACTACAATAATTACACGAGAGTGTAAGCCTGCTAAGGGACCATCTGTAATTTCTAGGCCGTTGGTTTTTCCAAATTGACCTTCTTGAAAATCAGATAAGTTGACAACATTTTCTAAACCTTCGGCGCCGCAAAAACGCTTTTGTGCAAAAGGTAAATCTCTAGAAATACACAAAACCACTGTGTTTTCTAAAGTGCTTGCGCTTTCGTTGAATTTTCTAACTGAGGCCGCACACGTTCCGGTATCAACACTTGGGAAGATGTTTAAAACTAATTTTTTACCAGTAAAGTCTGCTAAAGTGGCTTCCGATAAATCGTTTTTTATCAGTTTGAAATCAGCTAATTTAGTGCCTACTTGTGGTAGTGTTCCTACTGTGTGAATGGGATTTCCACCTAATGTAATTGTTGCCATATCGTTGATTTTTTTGAGCTCCAAAAGTATGATTTTTTTTTAAGAATTTGGATAAATTATAACAAAAAGCGGTGCCTTGGTATTTAAAATTTCACGCTCAGAAAAGCACTAAAAAAGGAAAAACTGAATTTTTTTAGTGTACAAAATTGAAAAAAAGCTTCAAGTTTTGTTATAGGGTTGATAATGCGTATTGAAGCCGATTTGTTTGAAAAAAAATAGAATAGCACGTTACTGCATAGGTTTGTCTACTACGGGACGTTCGGGTCTGTTGGCCAATTCCCAAGCCATAGCAAAGGCCAATTGGGTTCTTTTGGCTAGGGCATCAAACTCGATTTTGCTGACTTCATCGGTTTTTTTATGGTAGTCTTCGTGTACGCCATTGAACAAAAATACCGACGGGATGCCATTTTTGGCGAAGTTGTAATGGTCGGAACGCTCATAGAAATGATTGGGGTCCTTCTTGTCGTTGTATTTGAAATCCAAATCCAATTTGGTGTATTTTTCGTTGGCTGCCACTGTGATGTCGTGTAGCTGACGCGATAAACGATCGGCACCAATAACATACACATAATTGTTGGTTTTTGGATGGTCAAAATCGCGACGTCCAATCATGTCAATATTGATGTCGGCGATGGTGTTTTTTAAGGGGAATAATGGGTTTTTGGCATAAAATCGGGAACCATGCAAGCCATGCTCTTCGCCAGTAACGTGCAGGAAAAGTATCGAACGTTTTGGTCCGTGTCCTCGTTTTTTTGCCATTTGAAAAGCTTGTGCTATTTCTAAAAGTGCCACGGTTCCTGAACCATCATCGTCTGCACCATTGTATATTTCGCCATCTTTTATTCCCACATGATCGTAATGTGCGGAAATCACCAAAATTTCCTCCGGTTTTTCTGTTCCTTTAATGAAAGCCCAAATGTTTTCGGAGTCTTTGATTTTGGGGCCATAATTCGATTTCATGAACTCAGCGGGTACTTTTTGGTAATAGTCGGTAGCGCCTTCGGGAAACAAAATGCCATTTTTTTTGTATTGTTCAATGAGATAGCGACCGGCTTTTTTTTGGCCTTCGGTTCCTGTGTCGCGTCCTTCCATTTCGTCGGAAGCCACGATAGTCAGGTGCTTTTTTAGGTCGGTTTGGGTAATGGTAGCTAGGTACTTTTCTATGGGAGCTGCTTTGGTTTTGTTTTGTGCCGTACAGGAAAGGCTTACAAGTACAGCAC
>JBOFUD010000307.1:0-8243 GCA_051652385.1 Flavobacterium sp. | reverse complement strand
AATTCGCATCTGGATACTGAATCGTATTTAACTTTGATTCTCTCAACCCTTCCACCAATTTACGGAAAGCAATCGCAAAATCATCATCCCCTTTGGCTTGTTCAGGAGATTTTGCTCTAATTTTTGTAAGCAAATCACTAGAAATAACATACAAAGGATCATTTGCAATCGTTTCAACTTTTGGATCTTTCAAAAACGCCAACACCGCCTCTTTTGAAGCAAAAACACTTGAAGCCACCGCTTTGTTTACATCATTGGTAAAATCACCATTATTGGCCGCTTTCATTTCGGCAACTTTGGATGCCAAACCATATTCAGCGGCTTTAGCAGCATACAAATTTAATTGTGCTACCAAAACATCTTTCTCTAATGGCGCATATAAACTTCCGTAAGCACCCTCAATAGCAGCAGTTAATTTAGGCAACATTTCGGCTCTTTTAGCTTCATTTTCTTTAGCATACCCCATCAAGCCATTTCCTAAATTAGCAGGCAAAGTCCCGTAGGCAGCAGTACGCAACAATTGTGTCAAGAAGTTATCGTGACGCGCTTTCAAATTAGTTTGCGCGTAATAATTATTGATCGTAGCAATTACGTTTCCGTATTTAGTTTTGTTTTCAGCTTTGTTGGCCCAAGCGTTAAATTTGCTTTCTTCTTTCGTTTTAGTTTGAGCGGTTTTGGCTTTAGTCAACGCATCAATCATCCCTTGACGGTTTTTCCAATAATTAGCCGTAGAAGCATATTTTGACGCATATTGCAAGTTTACCGACTCGTTTTGAGTCATGTACTTTTTCATGTTGTCCATCCCTGTTTTAGCTCCTTCTACCCAAGCAGGATAAGCAAATTTTACGTTTTGCTCGATTCCATTCGCTGGCATCCATCTGTTGGTTCTACCAGGATATCCTAAAATCATGGCATAGTCGTTTTCTTGCACCCCTTTCAAGCTGATTGGCAAGTGGTGTTTAGGCTGCAAAGGCACATTTTCCGTAGAATATTCTGCTGGATTTCCGTCTTTGTCCGCATATACTCTAAACATAGAGAAATCGGCCGTGTGACGTGGCCATTCCCAGTTGTCGGTATCGCCACCAAACTTCCCTAAACTCTCGGTTGGAGTTCCCACCAAACGCACATCTTTGTAGTCTTGGTACACGAAATAGTAATACTCATTTCCTTGAAAAAATGGACGAACCGAAACGGTATATTTTCCACCTTCATTGTTTTCTTTTTCAATCAAAGCAATTTCTTGTTGAATGGCTTTGTTGCGATCTGTCTCGGTCATCGCATCATTTACCTTAGATAAAATTCGCTTAGAAACATCATCCATACGCACAAAGAAACGAACGTATAACGATTTTGGTTTTAGCTCTTGACTTTTGTCTTTGGCCCAAAATCCATTTTTCAAATAATTGTTTTGTTCTGAAGAAAGTTCTGCAATAGCGTCATATCCACAGTGGTGATTGGTCAAAACCAAACCTTGTTTAGAAACAATTTCGGCAGTGCATCCACCATTAAATTGCACAACAGCATCTTTTAAACTATGGTTATTGATACTATAAATTTCTTCGGCGGTCAATTGCAAGCCCATTTTTTCCATATCTCTATGGTTTAGTCTTTCGATAAACATCAAAAACCACATTCCCTCATCAGCTTTTACAGGGAAAGCCATCAAGCACATGGTTAAGAATAATACAATTTTTTTCATAGGTGTAAATATTATTTTAGTGGTGCGAATATAAGGCATTTTAGCATTTTATTTCACAATAAACACACTAAATCCTATTTTGATACAAAGATAGCAACTCCCTTTTATGAATTCTATAAAACAAAAAAAGGTGTCTTTTGTAAAAAAACACCTTTTTTCAGTTATTGAAAACGAACTAATCGTTTAACATTTTCCACAATTTATCTTTCAATTCCGTCAAGCCAATTTGGGCCACCGACGAAATGAACATATAAGGAATATCTTTGAAAGCTACATCCAATTCTGTTTTAAGCTCTGCTTTTAATTCGTCATCCAACATATCTATTTTGGAAATGACCAACAAACGCTCTTTATCCAACATTTCTGGATTGTACTTGGTCAATTCATTAACCAAAATATCATATTCGGCTTTGATATCAGGCGTATCTACCGGCACCAAAAACAACAAGGTCGAATTTCTTTCGATGTGGCGTAAGAAATAATGTCCCAACCCTTTTCCTTCGGCAGCACCTTCAATAATCCCAGGAATATCGGCAATTACAAACGATTGGTAATCGCGATAGGCTACGATTCCCAAATTAGGTTTTAATGTGGTAAACGGATAATCAGCAATTTTAGGTTTTGCAGAGGTTAACACCGACAACAAAGTCGATTTACCCGCATTTGGAAAACCTACCAATCCAACATCGGCCAAAACTTTTAGTTCTAAAATCACATCCATTTCTACACCTGGCAAACCAGGTTGCGCATATCGTGGCGTTTGATTGGTAGAACTTCTAAAATGCCAGTTGCCTAAACCACCTTTTCCGCCGCGGGAGAGAATTTGTTTTTCACCTTCATCGGTAATTTCGAACAAGACTTCGCCCGTTTCTTTGTCTTTTACGACTGTTCCCAGCGGCACTTCAATATATTTGTCGTCCCCATCGGCGCCGGTGCTTCGATCACCACCTCCGTCGCCTCCATGTCCTGCTTTGACGTGTCTGGCAAATTTGAGATGAAAAAGCGTCCAAAGCGCTTTGTTTCCAACCAAATATACATGTCCACCACGACCTCCATCACCACCATCTGGTCCACCATATTGAATAAATTTCTCTCTGTGCAAATGCGTAGATCCTTTCCCTCCTTTACCGGAAGAAACAAATATTTTTACGTAATCTACAAAATTTCCTTCTGTCATTTTATTTAGTATTCAGTGAAAGATTTTCCGTAATCCGTTGATAACTGATTACAAAAAAGCACCACTATTTATTTTTCAGCATACAGTTTTTGGTTGTAAATGGACTTACTTGACTCATAAAACTGATTCACTGATTATTATAATTTTAAGGCTTTCACCATCACTTTATCGATCTTTATTCCATCCATATCGATCACCTCTAACTCAAATTTTTGCCATATCAACTTTTCACCTTGTCTTGGAATATGAGACAATTCGGTCATTATCAAACCGCTTACTGTGGTCACTTCATAATCATTAATCAACTCATCCAACTCGAAAAAAGTTAGAAAATCGTGCAGTGAATAATGACCGTCTACCAACCATGTACCATCTTCGCGCTCGATTAACTGAAAATCATCTTTATAAAATTCTGACGCATCACCAACCAAAGCTTCCAATATATCGTTTAAGGTTATTACCCCTTGAAACACGCCATACTCATCAGAAACAAAAGCATAATGAATGCCTGTTTTTTTGAAATTTTCCAAAGCGGTGTAGGCCGTGGTTTGTTCCATGATAAAAGGCGCCTCTGTCATGATATCCATCAAATTGAAGTTTTCATTTTCAAAATTGGCAAATATATTTTTTAGATTGACTACCCCAACAATATCATCATAGTTTTCGCCATATATGGGATAAATAGAATGCAACTCCTTCAACATCAATTGACGTACTTGCTCTTTATTGGCAGTTTTAGGTAAGAAAACTACTGATTTACGATGTGTCATGAGAGAGTTTACCTTTCGGTCTCCGATGTGAAAAACACGCTCTACAATATCTTGTTCTATTTCTTGCACTTCGCCACCTTCCGTTCCTTCTTTGATGATGGCTTTGATTTCTTCTTCAGTAACTTTTCCATCGGCCGTTGGTTTTATTTGAAGAATATCTAATAAAAAGTCGGTCGACGTAGTTAACAACCAAATAAAAGGAGCTGTAATGATTGAGATCATTTTCATAGGAAACGCCACAGCTTTAGCAATAGATTCCGGATGATTTAAACCAATGCGTTTAGGCAATAGCTCTCCTAAAACTAGGGAGAAGAAAGTTAACACCACCACTACAAGACCCACGGCAACGGAATGGGCGTACGGAGTGAAAACAGCAAATTCTCGAACAAAAAACTCAACGTCTTGCGTGATTTTATCGCCGCTATAAATACCCGTCAAAATTCCGATTAAGGTGATTCCTATTTGTACAGTTGACAAAAATTTATTGGGCGAATTGGCTAATTCTAGTGCTGTTTTCGCGCTATGATTTCCTTTTTTTGCAGCTGTTTCTAATCTGTTTTTCCTCGCTGAAATCAATGCTATTTCCGACATTGAGAAAACTCCGTTTAAGAGTATAAGAAAAAAGATAATCAGTATTTCCAATGGTGTATTTATTAGTTAGACTTCTTTTATAGCCCAGATGGAAGAGAAAAGCCCGGACTCCTGTGGTTTCGTTTTTGTGAGTAGCGCTAAGCGACTGAAAGAAGCTTGGGCGATGCTCTACAAAAACAAACCACAGGAGGAGGACTTGTAACGTACAGCTGGATTATGCTCCTACAAATTATCGATAACAGCCGTTAAGCGTTCGGTGATTTCTTGAATACTACCGATGCCGTTTACTGCGTGAAATTTGTTTTGCATATGATAATACTCCATCAAAGGAGCCGTTTTTTCGTTGTATTCTTGATAACGGTTTCTGATTTTTTCCTCGTCTTGATCATCAACTCTTCCGCTAGTTTTACCTCTTTCTAGCAAACGAGCCACTAGTACCTCATCATCTGCCTCAAGTGCAACCGTTGCGGTAACCTGACTGCCAATAGTGGGCAAAAACGCATCTAAAGCTTGGGCTTGAGAAAGGGTTCTTGGGTATCCATCGAACAAAATCCCTTTGGCATCCAAGTGTTTGTTTACTTCGTCAATCAACATTTTGGTGGTTAATTCATCTGGAACCAAATCGCCGGCATCCATAAAAACGCGCGCTTGTTTTCCTAATTCTGTATCGTTTTTCAAGTTGAAACGAAATACATCTCCAGTAGAAATATGTACTAAATGGTATTTTTCTTTAAGGAATTCTGCCTGCGTTCCTTTTCCTGCACCTGGTTTCCCAAATAAAACTATGTTGATCATTTTTAAAATTTTATAAACGGTGCGTTGCTAAAAAAACGCACTTTTAAGGTTGTAATTAATTTGTATTTATTCGCCTAGTTGATACACTTCGGGTAAATTTCTACCCAACCCATCGTAATCTAGGCCGTATCCTACGATGAACTTATTTGGAATTCTAATTCCGATATAGTCGATTTTCACGTCTTTTTTGTAGGCATCAGGCTTAAAAAAAAGCGTAGCTATTTTTAAATGCTTAACGTTTTGACTTTTAAACAATTCCTTGAGCTCAACAAGGGTGTTTCCAGTATCTATAATATCCTCAATAATAACCACAGAACGATCTGTTAGGTCTTGATTTAGGCCAATTAATTGCTTCACGTTTTCGGTACTTGACACTCCTTCATACGAAGCCATTTTAACGAAAGTTACTTCGCAGGGCTTAGAATATTTTTTAACCAGATCGGAAACGACCATGAATGAGCCATTCAATACACCAACAAAAACTGGAGTTTCATCTGCAAAATCATCTTGAATTTGATTGATTAATTTAGTGATGGCAAAATCTATTTCGCTGGCCGAAATAAACGGAACAAATTGTTTATCGTGAAGTTGTATCATTATTTTTAGATTTAAAATAATGTACAAAGATACAGAATTCGGATTTGACATTTAACAATTGATTTTAAATTTGTATTTTTAAATTAAAACCTGCAAAAATGAGCTCACAATTGTCGTCTCAGCTTGATTATGTAAGTGGTTGTCGAGATAAAAGAGTGTTGGCGGCTCAATTTGTTTTCAACCATCCCACTTATTTTGAAGAATTGCTCGCAATTTGTTTTGCTGTTGGTGATCAGAAATCATACAAAGCCTGCTGGGTTTTAGAGCAAATCGCTATCCAAAAAATTGAATGGTTGCAACCGCATTTGGATTATTTCAGCATGAATTTAAGGCATCTAGAGCACGAAAGTGCCATTCGCCCCATGTCCAAAGTAAGTCAATTATTGGCTGAAGCGCATTCGAAGAAAAAGTACATCGAATTGACTGCAACGCAACGAGAACAAATAACCGAATCTTGTTTTGATTGGTTAATTACCGACACTAAAGTAGCCGCCAAATGCTATTGTATTCGCGCACTTTTTGTACTAGGAAAATACAATGACTGGATTTATCGGGAGTTACACATCATCCTAGCAAAAGACTTCCCTACGCAATCGGCAGCCTACAAAGCCGTTTCGAGAGAGATTTTAAAGAAGATTAAATAGCATTTTCGGTTTCAATCATTATAAGTATATTTGCCTTTTACAAACACACAACCATGAATTATTTTTCTTCTGATTTTAAATTAGGCATATTAGGTGGCGGACAATTAGGTAAAATGCTTTTGTTTGACACTCGAAAATTCGACATCCAAACCTACGTACTCGATCCAAGCGACGAAGCACCATGTAAAATAGCTTGCAACCAATTTTTCAAAGGTGATTTGATGGATTTTGACACCGTTTACAATTTTGGAAAGCAAGTTGATGTACTGACTTTCGAAATAGAATTGGTGAATCTTGAAGCCTTAGAAAAACTAGAAAACGAAGGCAAAAAAGTATATCCTTCGCCAAAAACGTTACGTCTGATTCAGAACAAAGGTGTTCAAAAAGATTTTTATACCAAACATCAAATTCCTACCGCTCCATATTCCCGATTTAATAATATTGATGATCTAAAATCAGCTATCCTAAATCAAGAAGCTGGAATTACATTTCCTTTTGTGTGGAAATGCACTGAGTTTGGCTACGACGGAAACGGCGTAAAAGTGGTGCGAAAAGCTTCGGATTTAGATCTTTTACCCAATGTAGAATGTATTGCCGAAACGATGATTCCCTTCAAAAACGAGTTGGCCGTGATCGTTTGCCGCAATCCATCGGGCGAAATTAAAACCTATCCTGTGGTAGAAATGGAATTTCATCCCGAAGCCAATCAGGTAGAATATGTAATTTGCCCAGGCCGAATCGATGAAAAAGTGGCCGAAAAAGCCAGAGCTATTGCGCTAAATGTTTCGCAACACTTTAACCACGTAGGTCTTTTGGCGGTTGAAATGTTCCAGACCAAAGACGATGAAATCTTGGTAAATGAAGTAGCACCTCGTCCGCACAACTCAGGTCATTATAGCATTGAGGCGAGTTATACTTCGCAATTCGAAAATCATTTGCGTGCCATTTTGGATTTACCTTTGGGCAATACCGATAGTAAAGTGGCTGGAATTATGGTCAATTTGGTAGGTGCCGAAGGTCATTCTGGAGACGTGGTTTACGAAAACATCGAAACCATCTTAGGTTGGAATGGCGTTACCCCACATATTTATGGTAAAAAGCAAACACGTCCTTTCAGAAAAATGGGACACGTGACCATTGCCAATGAAAATATGGCTGAAGCGAGAAGAATTGCTGAGGAGGTAAAGAATACGATAAGAGTGATTTCTAAATAATTAAAAGATTGAATGATTTAAAGATTAAAAAAGGGTAAAACCATAAAGTTCTATCTTTCCAAAATCTTTAAATCTTTAAATTTTTAAATCTTTAAATATAAAATAATGAGCAAAGTAGCCGTAATCATGGGCAGTATATCAGATATGCCCGTAATGCAAGACGCCATCGATATCCTAAAAGGATTTGACATAGAAACTGAAGTCGATATTGTTTCGGCACACAGAACGCCCGAAAAATTATTTGATTTTAGTCAAAACGCCCACAAACGAGGTATTTCGGTGATTATTGCGGGAGCGGGAGGCGCTGCACATTTACCAGGTATGGTGGCTTCGATGTCGCCACTTCCAGTGATTGGTGTTCCCGTAAAATCAAGCAATTCTATTGATGGTTGGGATTCCGTATTGTCGATTTTGCAAATGCCTGGTGGCGTACCCGTGGCCACTGTGGCCTTAAACGGTGCTAAAAACGCTGGAATTTTGGCTGCCCAAATCATCGGTAGTGCCAATCAATGCGTTTTAGATAAAATCATCCTTTATAAAGAAGGATTGAAAGATGCGGTAAACAAAGCGGCTGAAGGATTGAAAAAATAAAAATATTTCACGGAGATTCACAAAGGTTACTCGAAGATACACGAAAATATTTTGTGAATCTCAGTTTTTGCTTTGTGAATCTTTGTGTAACAAAACTATATATTTATGAGCATTTTAACTTCATTATTCAATACGAAATACAATACCGCACCCTTTTCTCAGATA
>JBOFUD010000306.1:0-2941 GCA_051652385.1 Flavobacterium sp. | reverse complement strand
AGATGTTCAAAGTGGAAAAATTATTTTGGTGAGTAAAAGCAGTTTTGGAGGTTCGCAAAAAATAAGATATGTGCACGAACTTCCCCTATCAGTTAGCAGCGGAACAGTTTCATTGGTAGCCCAAAAAACGCAACAATTTGGCACTATAGCCGAAGCCACTACTGGAATGGATATTTCAAACGATGGTAAATACGCCATTATACATACCGTTTTGGATGGCAATTTTGAATTCACACGCAGTCAAAATGAAACTTGGGCAGCCGCCTTTGCTAAAGAACCGCGCAGAATAGGAATACCTGAGGAACGAGGTTTTGAAGCCATTTGTTATGGGACCAATGGAATCGATTTATATTTAATGAAAGAAGGACTAAGCTCTCCCATTTTATTTTACAAAGGAACTATAAACAATACCATTACCAACGTAAATTCAGTAGAGCTGACTCCCAACAAAGCGGTTATTTATAGTAATAGAACACTGAAATTAGTGGGTACAATTACACCTTCTGATGCCACAAACAAGAAGCTAACTTGGTCCAGCAGTAATCAAGCAGTAGCCACCGTAGACGCCATTGGTTTAGTAACGGGCATTAGTACTGGAACAGCAACAATCACCGCAACATCTGAGGATGGAGGAAAAACAAGTACCGCCGAAATCACGATCACCAATCCAACCACTTTGATCACACTTCAAGCTGAAGATGCCGTTTTTTCAGGTGCAGTTCTAGCATCAAATCAATCGGGTTACAATGGGGCTGGTTTTGTAGATTTTATGAATAATACTGGGGATGTTATCAAATGGACAGTTACTGTACCCACTGCAGGAAATTATGAATTAAATTTTCGATATGGTTTAGGCAATTTGGCTAGACCTCTCCAATTAAAAGTAAACGGAACTGTAGTGGTTGCATCGCTTTCCTTCCCTTCAACAACACTATGGTCCAATTGGCAAAACGCAACAAGTACCCAAGCATTAAACGCAGGAATTAACGAAATACAGTTAACTTCTATTGGTTCCAATGGTGGAAACATCGATGAATTACAAGTCACCAATGCGCCAACCTTGGGAACAAACCAGATTCAAGACGTTCAGAAAGGAAAATCCATTGCTGTTTATCCTAATCCTTACAAACAAGGTACATTATCAATAGACTTAACTGGGTTTGAAACTATGAATAACGTTCATTTGAAAATAACCAATCTACTTGGGCAAATTATCCATCAAGAAAAATTGACCAATAAATCACATACAGAATTGAATTTATCTGGACAACTCAACGAATCTGCTTATTTTATTTCAGTCGAATCAGGCAGCAGTCGAATTGTTAAAAAAATAATTTTGAAATAATTTTAATCTTTTTACCCTTCGCAACTTTCTGTATCATTTTCCTACGCCCACGGCTTCAACCGTGGGCTTTTTACATTCTAAAAAAGCCAAATAAACCCATTTTAAAATTTTATCGAAAAAACAACAGCCTATTAATCTGAAATTAATCATTAATTAATAACCATCCCTAATTTTAACATCTGAATTAGAAATACAACCCAAAACACGAGCTGTAAAAATGAAACCTATTTTACCTAAAACTATTTTATACACATTATTCTGCTTAGGTATAATAGCACCAACAAATACCGGTCTTTGCGCCCAAGTTGGTGCCACTACCCCTTTTACTATTTACGAAGCAGAAAACGCAAACCTCACAAACGGCGCTTCTTTAAAAACACAATTTGGCATTCCCTCAGCTCCAACCGTAGAATTTGAATCTTCTGGTCGAAAATGTGTCGAACTTGATAGCACTAACGAATCATTAACGTGGACAACAAATGAAGCCACTAACGCCATAGTTGTCCGAATTTGCATTCCAGACGCACCCCTAGGTGGCGGAATAGACGCTTCGATAAACCTGTATGTGGACGGCGTTTTCCGCCAAACCATAAATACAACTTCTAAATATACTTGGACCTACGGAAACGCAATAACCGGAAGTGGTATGGAAGATGACAACCCAGCTACAGGAACGCCAAAACGATTTTATGAATCTAGTAGAGCTTTTATAACTGGTGCAGCAGTGGCGGCAGGAAGCACAATTACGCTCAAAAAAGATGCAGGAAACACGGCAAGCTATTATAAAATAGATTTTATAATGTTGGAAAATGTTGGCTCAGCTTTTACTCAACCTGCCAATACACTTTCCATCGCAACTTATGGAGCAATTCCAAACGATGGAATTGACGATTCGACCGCCATAAAAAATTGCATCACTGCCTGCCAATCCCAAGGCAAAGGAATGTGGCTGCCTGCTGGTGAATTCCATTCGCAAGGGATAATAAAAGCGACAGGCATTAGTATTTTTGGCGCTGGAATGTGGTACACGCAAAACACGCGTTTGTATAGTGCAACAGGGTATCGACACAAATGGGATCTGACCAATTGTAATATTCAAGATTTATATATTTTTAACCCCGAAACAGCAAGAACCGCAGAAGGAGGTCACGATTACGGAATGACTTGCCAAGGGGCATTGGGTTACACCGTTCAACGAGTATGGGTGAATCACGGCGGAGCTAGTTTTTGGCTAAGCGGTACCGATGTATTGATAAAAGATTGTATTTCTACCGAAAGCTGGGCCGATGGTATCAACTTAAATAACACCAACACCATAAAACCGGATTACGCAGGCTTGAGAATGACGGCTCAAAATAATTTCTTGATAGGTTCTGGAGATGACGGAATTGCGTTAAATGCACAAAATGGTGGCGGAACAGCAAACAATATGGTTGACATCAAAATTATAAACAACACCTCAATTGGAACGATGTGGGCGAATGGAATGCGTATTGCCGGTGGTCGAAATACCTTGCTAAAAGACAATTTAATCACCGATCCAACTTCCTCTAATGGCATTCGAATTGGTAAATTTGGAACTACTGGAAACCCTTG
>JBOFUD010000305.1:0-2195 GCA_051652385.1 Flavobacterium sp. | reverse complement strand
AAGCGATTTTATCAATTTAAAAGAGATAATTCGTACACCAATTTACAGTAAAAAACAATAAATAATTACTCTAATCACATTTAGATTAAGGATTTCTATATACATTTGCAGCGTAAAACAAAACCAATGGGCTTCGGCTATAAAAAATACAATTATGGGAAGATTTGGACTTACTGAAATACTAGTTATAGTAGGGATTATTTTATTACTTTTTGGAGGTAAAAAAATTCCAGAACTAATGAAAGGTTTGGGAAGCGGGATTAAAGAATTTAAAAACGCAGCCAAAGAAGAACAGCCAGCTACTACTAAAAAAGAAGAAGAAACTAAAGAATAAACTTTATAAGAAGTTGCACATAATACAAAACCCTTACTTTCAATAAGTAAGGGTTTTGTATTAAAATAAACAATAAATACTATCCCCCATAAATTACAGCATCTGGTATGTAATATTTTTCGGTTCCATTGCAAATTAATTCCCATTCATCAGCACTTATTTTGGCGAAAGTCAATTTGCAATTGGTCGATTTACAAGTCCATTCCCCTTTAGAAAAAACAAATATTCTTTTGCTTCTACCACTCATAGTTGCATGTACCTCACCACCTCCATTAGATCGTATTACTCCAAATTTTGTAGTTTTGGGTGTTGAACCAATGGCTGATCTCAATTCGCCAGTAGCATGATAATTAGTGCCGGTAACCTTGGCATCACTCGAATTTACTTTTGTAGGAATAGCTATACTTAGCGAATAATTTCCAACTTCTCCCCTTCTGGCTGTACTTCGCATTTGATATACCCTAATTTTATAAATACCATTTTGAGCCAGCGTTATATTGCATTTATTCCCTTCATTTTGTCCAATGAAAACGGCCTCTCCTGCAGAACCTGGTGGTAAAACATTAAAATACACAATAGCATTAGCGTTAGTCAAATTAACCATTAATTTTTGTCCTTGATTCGCTCCAATGGCATAGTCAATGGTTTGATCTCCGGTAATTTTACCTTGAATGACCGTCGAGGATTTCCCTACAGGAAAAGATACTTTTTTGGTAGTAATTTGGGCCAAAGAAACTAAAGGAAGTAAGGCTACGAATACTATCTTTGTGAAAACTTGAATTAAATCTGACTTCATAAGTTATTGATTTTGATTTATTTAAAAATAAAGGTATTAAAAATTACATTACCCTAATCATAAAATTGATTTCAAATAAAAAACATTACTTTGGAACCGATTAATCATTTGTATATTACTCTACATTCAACTACCTTAGAACATTATTACTAATGTATCCATTCATGAAAACAAAAAGTGTTTTATTTTTTCTTTTAATCTCTTTTCAATCCATTATTGCTCAAGAAATTGTAGGTTCATGGCAAGGTAATTTGAGTGTTCAAGGAACACAATTGCCGTTGCTTTTTAACTTTGAAAAAAAAGGAGACTATTATCAAACCACCCTTGATAGTCCGATGCAAGGCGCCAAAGGCATTCCTGTAAAAGAAACTTCATACGTAAATAACGAATTGCAACTCACCGCACCCGAACTAAATTTGAAATATAGCGGTTTGTTTAATGGAACGACGATCGAAGGAACATTTATTCAAAACGGCACCTCGTTTCCTTTGGTTTTAACCCGAAAAATAATCAATCGCCCCCAAGAACCCAAAGGGCCTATTGATTATCCCACTGAAGAAGTCACCTTTATCAATCCCATTGACAAAAACACACTGGCGGGAACGTTGACCCTTCCGAAAAACAAAAAAGATTTTCCGGTAGTCGTGCTCATAACGGGTTCTGGTGCTCAAGATCGAAACTCTTCCCTTTTTAATCACCAACCTTTTGCGGTAATTGCTCATGATTTTGCCCAAAAAGGTATTGGCGTTTTGCGATTAGATGATAGAGGAATTGATGGTTCAAGTAAAGGAAGTCCAGAAGATACTTCGGCTAATTTTGCTGGTGATATATCCGCTGCTGTTGATTTTTTACACGCAAAAGGATTCAAAAAAATAGGTGTTTTAGGACATAGCGAAGGTGGAATGATTGCACCAATAGTAGCTACGCAAAACAAAAATGTACAGTTTATTATCTCCTTGGCTGGCCCTGGTATTCCCATCGATAGATTGATGCTCTTACAAAGCCAATCCGTTGCTAAAGCACAAGGCGCCACAGCTAGTCAAATCGCTACTAGCACAGCTTTAA
>JBOFUD010000304.1:0-4345 GCA_051652385.1 Flavobacterium sp. | reverse complement strand
ATAATTCCCTTATTTTTGTGTCAAATTTTTAACAATCTATACAAAAAATTATGGCACAAACTGCGTTGTTGAAGTCTTCTATAGCTAGAAAAGTGGCTATGGCTTTATCGGGACTTTTTTTAATTTCTTTTTTGTCATTGCATTTTTTTATCAATATGGTGTCTGTGTTTAGTGCGGATGCTTTTAATGCAATGTCATACTTTATGGGATACAATCCTTTGATTCAATTTGTTATGCAGCCCATATTAATTGCGGGCGTTGTTTTTCACTTCGTTATGGGGATGGTTTTGGAGCTTCAAAACAAAAAGGCAAGACCTGTAAGCTATGTGAAATATGATGGAGCTGCAAATGCTTCTTGGGCTTCTAGAAATATGATTATCTCTGGACTTGTAGTTCTAGCGTTTCTTGGACTACACATGTACGATTTTTGGTTTGCTGAAATGAGTCATAAATATGTACATGGAATTGTAGATCCTGAAAACACTACTAGATTTTATGAGGAGTTGGTTCATAAATTTGAAAACCCAATTCGTACTGGTCTATATGCGGTAGCGTTTATATTGCTTGCTATTCACTTATGGCATGGTTTCAGTTCTTCTTTTCAGTCTGTTGGATTTAACAACAAATTCTCGGCTACTATTCAAAAATTAGGATATGCTTTTGCAATTGTGGTTCCTGTAGGATTCATTTTTATTGCTTTATTTCATCATTTTAATCATTAATATCAATCGTAATGAAACTAGATTCTAAAATTCCAGAAGGTCACATTTCTAAAAAATGGACAGATTATAAAGATCACTTAAGATTAGTTGCTCCAAACAATCGCCCAAAAATTGATATTATCGTTGTTGGTACAGGTTTAGCAGGAGCCTCTGCAGCCGCTTCTTTTGCAGAAATGGGCTACAATGTGAAAGCTTTTTGTTACCAAGATTCTCCACGTCGTGCGCACTCTATTGCTGCTCAAGGTGGAATCAACGCAGCAAAAAATTACCAAAATGATGGAGATAGTACGTTCCGTTTATTTTATGACACTATTAAAGGTGGAGATTACAGAGCCCGTGAAGCAAACGTTCACCGTTTAGCTGAGGTTTCTGGAAATATTATTGATCAATGTGTGGCTCAAGGGGTTCCTTTTGCTCGTGATTACGGCGGAATGTTGGATAACCGTTCTTTTGGAGGGACACAAGTTCAACGTACTTTTTATGCAGCAGGACAAACAGGACAACAATTATTGTTAGGAGCATATTCTGCTTTATCTAGACAAATTGGTCTTGGAAAAATCGATATGTACAACCGTCACGAAATGCTAGAATTAGTAAAAGTGAACGGAAAAGCACGTGGTATTATTGCTCGTAACTTAGTTACAGGTGAGTTAGAAAGACATTCTGCTCATGCGGTGATTATTGCCACAGGAGGATACGGAAATGTATATTTCTTATCTACCAATGCCATGGGATCTAACGTAACTGCAGGATGGAAAATCCACAAGCAAGGTGCTTTGTTCGCTAACCCATGTTTTGTGCAAATTCACCCAACTTGTATTCCAGTTCACGGTACCAATCAATCGAAATTGACGTTGATGTCTGAGTCTTTAAGAAATTCTGGACGTATTTGGGTACCAAAGATCAAAGAAGATGCAGAGGCGATTCGTGCGGGTAAAATGAAACCAACTCAAATTGCTGAAGAAAATAGAGATTACTATTTGGAAAGAAAATATCCAGCATTTGGAAACTTAGTACCTCGTGACGTTGCTTCAAGAGCAGCCAAAGAGGTGTGTGATGCAGGACATGGTATTGAAGCAAATGATACTAATGAAGGAGTGTACTTGGATTTCTCTTCTGAAATTCAATCCAAAGGAAAACAAGTGGCTTTTGCTAAAGGAAATCATAATCCTTCGCAAGAAGAGGTGCTTTCTTTAGGTAAAAAGTGGTTAGAAGAGAAATATGGTAACTTGTTTACTATGTATCAAAAAATCACGGATGAAAATCCATACGAAACCCCAATGAAAATTTATCCAGCAGTACACTATACTATGGGTGGTGTTTGGGTTGATTATAACTTGGAGTCTACTATTCCTGGTTGTTTCGTGGCAGGAGAAGCGAATTTCTCTGATCACGGTGCCAACCGTTTAGGAGCTTCTGCTTTGATGCAAGGTTTAGCCGATGGTTATTTCGTATTGCCTTATACTGTTTCTGACTATTTAGCAGATGATATCCGTACAGGAAAAATTTCTACTGATTTACCTGAATTTGCAGCAGCTGAGAAAAATGTGAAAGCTAGTATCGATAACTTCTTAAACAATAATGGAACCAAATCTGTGGATCACTTTCACAAACGTTTAGGTTTGATTATGTGGAATAAAGTAGGAATGGGTCGTAATGAGAAAGGGTTAACAGAAGCTATTGCTGAAATTGCCGCTCTTAAAGCTGAATTCTACAAAGAAGTATATGTGCCAGGAAGCGCTGACGAATTAAATCCTGAATTGGAAAAAGCCTTACGTGTTGCCGACTTTATCGAGTTAGGTCAATTAATGGCAATTGATGGTTTACAGCGTTTAGAATCTTGTGGAGGTCACTTCCGTGATGAGTATCAAGATGCTGAAGGAGAAACCCTTCGTGATGATGAAAACTTCAAATTTGTTGGAGCTTGGGAGTACAAAGGAGATAACATCAGCGACGAAGTACTTCATAAAGAAGAATTGAAATACGAGTTTATTAAAATAGCCGCAAGAAATTATAAATAGTAATTAGCGATTGTAATTAGTAGTTAGTAATTAATAGCGCTAAAAGCTAATCACTTTAAAAATAAAAAACATGAGTGCAGCAAAAAATATTAATATAACCTTACAAATTTGGCGTCAAAAGAATGCTAAATCCAAAGGAAAAATGGAAACATACAAATTAAACGATGTTTCTACAGCAAGTTCATTTCTAGAAATGTTAGATCAATTGAACGAGCAATTAGTGAACGATAGAAAAGAACCAGTAGCTTTTGACCACGATTGTCGTGAAGGTATTTGCGGAATGTGTTCTTTGTATATCAACGGTCGTGCACACGGACCGGATACAGGAATCACCACATGTCAATTGCACATGAGAATGTTCAATGATGGGGATACTATCGTAATTGAACCATGGAGAAGTGTTGCTTTTCCAGTAGTTAAAGATTTAGTGGTTGATCGTTCTTCTTTTGAGAGAATTCAACAGGCAGGAGGATTTGTGTCGGTAAATACTTCTGGTAATACCATCGATGCCAATACGCTTCCTGTGCCTAAAGCTGATGCAGACAAAGCGTTTGAAGCGGCTGCTTGTATTGGTTGTGGTGCTTGTGTTGCTACTTGTAAAAACGGTTCGGCTATGTTGTTCGTTGGAGCTAAAGTGTCACAATATGCATTGTTACCTCAAGGTAAAGTAGAAGCTACTAATCGTGTATTGAACATGGTGCGTCAAATGGATGAAGAAGGTTTTGGTAACTGTACCAATACTGGAGCTTGCGAAATCGAATGTCCAAAAGGAATTTCATTAGAGAATATTGCTCGTATGAACAGAGAATATTTATCAGCAAGTTTGGTATAATCAGATTAAGTTTATAAAAAAAAACGCATTCATTTATTTGAATGCGTTTTTTTATGTCTATTTTGAATATATTTACAAATAAATATCTTACATGAAAAAATATTTTGCTCTTTTGTTTTTCTTGTTTTCTCTTGCGATTTTTAGTCAAAACCATGCTTTATTTTTACAAAACAAAAATTCCAGTTTTTACAAAGTTATTAATGAAAATAAGCGCATAAAAATTGAAACAAAAGAGGGCAGAACTTATGTTGGGAAATTTAAGGTGCATGATTCCGTCTCAATAATAATTCAAGAGCACGTTTTTTTATTAAATGATATTGTAAAAATTAAAAGGAAATCTAAGTTTGGTGCTATTGCGAATCCTATTTTTGTAACCATTGGATCTGGTGTTTTTATTTTAGGATTATCTGGGTTGTTTGTTGCTAACCCTTTTGCTGCAGTAGCTGGCACACTTGCAATGTTTGGAAGTGTGCCAATTATTGTAATTCCATTATTTATTTATGGACATCCGTCTAAGAATTGGGAATATTCAATTAAAGAAAAGTAAATGAAAATAGCCATCCTACAATCGCCCTTAGTTTGGGAAAACCCGAAAGCCAATCGAATTCATTTCGAAGCAAAAATCAATGCGATTTTGGAGAAAGTTGAGCTAATTGTACTGCCCGAAATGTTTACCTCGGGTTTTACTATGCATCCTGATTTGGTAGCCGAAACCATGCAAGGCGAAACGATGGTTTGGTTGCAACAGTTGGCTAAAGCAAAAAATGCTG
>JBOFUD010000303.1:0-2807 GCA_051652385.1 Flavobacterium sp. | reverse complement strand
AAAGTTGGCGTTAAAAGTGCGATTTTATCACCTCGTTTGGTCAAATGGTTTTGCATAGCCGAGTCAAAAATATAACACATCGCTGCGGTACCCCCTTCTACGGCAAACAAATCGAATTTATCGTCTGCATTGAAAGCCCCACACATTTCTTGAACCAAATAATCATGAACAATTGGTTCCATGTGCGCCAACATTCGGTCCGGCACAGGATAGTTGTAACCGATAAGCGCTTCCACCCATTCGCGAATCCAAGCATCCTTGTCAAAATTGTGTTTCGCTACTCCATATTGATAGGCTCCATCTAGCAAAGCCGCTCCAGGTACCTCTTTGTTTTTGGCGATGAAAGCTTCAAAACGAGACGCGATATCGGTTTTTTCTTGTACGATACCCGCTATAATACCATTTTCTTCGTAGACACTGCGACATTCTGCAAGTGCAAACTGACCAAAAAGGAAAAAAGCTTCACGTGGGATTGTCGCAATCCAGTTGGGGTTTCCTCGACCCGCATTCAACATCGCTCTGGAAGACTTAACAGCACTTTCTTGTGCTAGGGCAATCAATTCATTTTTGATTTCAAATGGACTTAATGCTTGCAATGATTTTTCAACTTCTCTTGAAGTTTTAATCGCGGAAATTTTAGTTGGCATAATGATTTTATTTATTAATTAATAGTTATTATTTAACTCATAAGTAGAACAACTATGACCCCCCATATGATCAGCAGTGTGTTCCCCACCGCATAGGTCACTGTATATCCGAGAGCAGGCGTTTTGCTTTTCAAAGCGTCCTGTAATGCGCCTAAGGCTGCAGTTGTTGTTCTTGCACCAGCTGTACAGCCTAGTGTAATAACCGGGTGAAATTTAAAAATGTATCGCCCTATATATAATGAAATAATCAAGGGGATGGCTGTTGCCGCAGCACCTGCAATAAAAAGCCCCCATCCAACTTCTTTGAAACCAACTACAAAACTTGGACCAGCCGAAATTCCGACAATAGCAATAAACATGTGTAAACCCACATTATTCATCACCCAAAGAGCGGGCTCAGGGATCCGGCCGAATGTTGGGTGTTGTCCTCTAAGCCAACCAAAAACAAGACCTGCAATTAGTACCCCACCACTCGTACTTAAACTAATGGGTACCCCGCCAATTACAATTGAAAGCGCTCCAAACAATCCGCCAACTAGCACTCCAAGACCAACGAAAACCATATCGGTATTGTTGGTAACTCTATCGGCATAACCAATAAATTTAACAGCTGCATCAACATCTCTTTTTGTACCAATTAAACTCAACATATCTCCTTTGTTAAGTTCACTGTTTGCCAAAATAGGCATATCTATACCGGATCTTTTTAGGCTTCTGATGACTACCCCGTGCATGTATTTTTGGTTATTTAAGAAATTTAAAGTTTGATCTAGAATTTCTTTTTTGATCACCATCACGCTAAGCACCTCTAAAGGAAAGTTTAAAAGTTCCACATCAAGCACTTCAGTTTCGTTTACTGCAACGTAATTCATGGTGAATTCTCTTCGACCTCCCAAGGCGATCACGTCATTTTCTTCTATTATCATCTCATCCGTTGCCTCAATAATTTGATTCCCCTTCCGGATTCTTTGAATGAACAGATGACGTCCTTTGCGCTCCAATTCCTCTTCAACCTGCGCTACTGTTTTGTTGCATGCATAAGACGCCGATGAAATTTTGTACGCGTTGTAAATCACTCTATCATAGGCAGAGGTTAAACTCGGATCGTCTCCAAAAGCATCGCCACCAAGCTTTATTTCGAGTTCCTTGGCTTTTTCAATTAAGTTGCCTCCCAAAATCTTTGGACCAAGAGTAGCTAAAATCCAAGCAGAACCTGCCGTACCAAAAATATATGTAACGGCATACGCTACAGGAATTTGGTTGATTAATGCCGTTTTTTGACCCGCAGGAATTCCCAATTGATTGATGGTATCTGATGCGACACCAATTACAGCAGAAATAGTTTGAGATCCCGCTAGCATGCCAGCAGCAACTCCCATATTATAACCCATAACTTTAGCAATCAAGAAAGGAAAAACAAGACACAGCACACAAACAATGACCGCAAAAAGTAATTGTGGTAGTCCTTCTTTTTTTAGACCACCGAAAAACTGTGGTCCGACACCGTAACCAACGGCAAATAAAAACAAAAGAAAAAATACAGTCTTAACATCTGAAGAAACAACAATGTCTAATTGTCCTACTAATACGCCCACCAATAAGACACTTGTGACCGACCCCAATGAAAAACTGCCAATTTTAAATCTACCTACAAAATATCCTATGGCCAATGTCAGAAAAACGGCTAATTCAGGATGTTGCTTCAGTGTACTAATGATCCACTCCATAATTTTTTATTTTAGTTATAGTTAAATACTTCTTCTTTTGGCGGAAAGATTAATCTTCTTGCTACGAAAAGAGTACATAAAAATAGCTAATTAATTGATTACCAAGATCAAACAAATGTTATTTTTTTTTAAAAAAAACAATATTTCATCTACTACAACCCAGAAAACAACAAAAAATAAAGGAACAAAAACGTACCTAAGGGCCACTTTAGTCACAAAGTAATGGGTACAACAGCGCATTCAACTCAAAAAGTCGACACAACTACCGCTATTTATATTGAATTTAGTGATTAATAAATCTAGGATTTATCAAGTTTTCGATGGAATAAATTTCATCCCATTTCTCTTGAGTGATCAGTTGTCGCTCCATCACAACAATTTGGTGCACACTTTTACCTGTTTTTAGAGCTTCACCAGCAATACTTGCACTTTC
>JBOFUD010000302.1:0-3350 GCA_051652385.1 Flavobacterium sp. | reverse complement strand
GCTTTTTCACGTAAATCTTCTACGTCGATGTTTCCATTTTCTAAAGTTTTGGTAACCACTACTTTCATACCTGCCATGGCAGCAGAAGCCGGGTTGGTTCCGTGAGCAGAGGAAGGAATCAAAGCAATGTTTCTGTGGTGATCTCCACGTGATTGGTGGTAGGCACGAATGACCATAAGTCCGGCATACTCTCCTTGTGCACCCGAGTTGGGTTGCAAAGTAGTACCTGCAAAGCCCGTAATTACATTTAATTGTTGTTCTAATTTGCGCAACATTTCTTGGTATCCTTGTGCTTGATCTAGTGGAGCAAAAGGATGAATGTTGTTCCATTGTGGGTTGCTCAATGGCAACATTTCTGAAGCTGCGTTCAATTTCATGGTACAAGAACCTAAGGAAATCATTGAATGGTTCAGTGATAAATCTTTACGTTCTAGCATTTTGATGTAACGCATCATCGCTGACTCAGAATGGTATTTATTGAAAACATCGTGTTGTAAAAACGATGAAGTTCTATTTAATTCTTCCGGGAAATGATTCGTTTCGGTTAATTCAGAAATTGTGGGTGCCTGCGTTCCTTTTGCGGAAGCGAAAATGCCAACAATTTTTGCTACGTCCTCGAGGCTTGTGGTTTCGTTGAAGGCAATTGAAACAGTTGCTTCGTCGATATAGAAGAAGTTGATGTTGTTTTGTTCGGCTGCTTCTTTTATTTTTTTAGCTTCTGCTTTCACCACTAAAGTGTCAAAGAACGCGCTATTCGTTTGTTCGTACCCTAGTTTGGTCAATTCGTTGGCAGTAGTTGCCGCAACCGCATGCACTTTATTGGCAATGTAACGTAAACCTTTTGGTCCGTGGTACACCGCATACATTCCTGCCATTACAGACAATAGTACTTGTGCTGTACAAATATTGGAAGTGGCTTTGTCGCGTTTGATATGTTGTTCACGAGTTTGCAAAGCCATACGCAGGGCACGGTTCCCGCTGGTATCTACGGTTACTCCGATAATTCTACCAGGCATAGACCTTTTGTATTCCTCTTTGGTTGCAAAATAAGCTGCATGAGGACCACCATATCCTAGTGGAATTCCGAAACGTTGAGAAGTCCCAATTACTACCGCAGCTCCCATTTCACCTGGAGGGGTCAATTTGGTTAAACTCAAAATATCGGCTGCAACCGCTACTTTTATTTCGCTAGCTGTCGCTTTTGATATAAATTGAGAATAGTCGTATACTTGACCGAATTTACCCGGATATTGTAACATCGCACCGAAGAATTCTTCAGAAAACTCAAAAGTTTCGTGATTGCCAACTATTAATTCTATTCCAATTGGCGTAGAACGGGTTTGTAAAACGGATAAAGTTTGTGGTAAAATTTCTTCAGAAACGAAAAATTTGTTCGTGTTTTTTTTCTTTTGGTCGCGCGATCTTACATCAAAAAGCAAGGCCATAGCTTCAGCCGCTGCAGTACCTTCATCAAGAAGCGAGGCATTGGCAATTTCCATACCACTTAGCTCGATTACCATGGTTTGAAAATTCAAAATCGCTTCCAAACGACCTTGTGCAATCTCGGCTTGATACGGCGTGTAGGCGGTATACCATCCCGGGTTTTCAAAAACATTTCTTTGGATAACCGCTGGAACGATGGCTTGATGGTAGCCTAAACCAATATAAGATTGGAAAACTTTGTTTTTATTCCCTAATTCGTGAATGTGATTTGCAAATTCATATTCGGTCATGGCAGGATCTAATTGCAAAGGTGCTTTTAGACGAATGTCATCAGGCAGGGTTTCGTAAACAAGTTGTTCTATGGAGTCAACTCCAATGGTCTTTAACATGTAGTCGAGGTCATTTTGTCGGGGACCAATGTGTCTTAAAGCAAAAGCATCTGTTCTCATCTGTGCTAAATTGTGTTTTGTATATTATAAAACAAATTCGTCTATTTTGTAATGTTTTGGATTACATTTGATTCTATAATCGATAGACTTTTTTTGGTTTACAATAGTAAGTGTTGTTTTTTTGTGGAGCAAAAATAGCTATTAATAATAATTTGACTGGTATTGAACGGCTTCTTTTTTATTGATTTTTCAACAAAAATCACGATTTCTCTACAATCTATTAAATTTTGTTTAATGAGGTTTTTTCAGCAACTGTTTCGTTTTTACATCAATAGCAGTATTCATGTGGGCTTTTCTTGTTTGGCCTTATTTTTGGTAACTCAACAACAGTTATTTTTTACGACATCTTTTTCTTTGATTTTCTTTGTTTTTTTTGGCACTAGTTTTGCCTACAATTTTGTTAAATATGAAGCCGTAGTTCGAATAAAAAAAAGTTCTATTCGAAAAAAGCTAAAAGGAATTATAATTTTTACAGGTTTGATTTTTGTGGCGCTTGTATGGTTTTTTGTGCGATTGAAATGGCAAACACAAGTAGGTGCTTTTGTTATTTTGGTCCTGACGCTATTGTATGCCCTACCTTTTTTTCCTAATCGTAGCAATGCCAGAAACTGGAAAGGAATTAAAATATACATCGTGGCGTTGTGTTGGACTTTGGTGACAGTTTTGTTGCCTATTTTGGAAGGGGGGGGTTCGTTGGATGTTTTTGTATTGCTTTATGGTTTGCAACGGTTTCTTTTGGTTTTTATCCTCATTCTCATCTTTGAAATTGTTGATTTGAAAAATGACGATCCGTTGCTGCAAACCGTTCCTCAGCAAATAGGTGTCAAACATACCAAGAAAGTGGGTTATGGTTTGTTGATTGTCTTTTTTGTTTTGGGTGTTTTAAGTGCTAATTTTAGTTTCATTTCCTTGTTGTTAGCCCTTACTACTGCCGTTTTTTTGGCTTTTGCGAATGAAAAATGTTCTCCATATTACACCTCGTTTTGGGTGGAAGCGATACCAATTTTTTGGTGGATTTCCCTTCTTTTATTCCAATAAAAAAACCGAAGCATGGCTACTTCGGTTTGTACTATTTAGATATTTTAAACTGAACAATCTAACTAAAAAACGACTTTACCTGATCCACATCAAACGATTTTTTTTCCTCATCGACGGCAATGATACTCGAGGCAACGGCCTTCTTTTTGCCTTGCAACAAGGCTATTTTTTCTTCAATGGTGTCTCTGCAAATCATGCGGTAGGCCATTACTTTTTGTTTTTGTCCAATGCGGTAACAGCGGTCGATGGCTTGGTTTTCTACTGCGGGATTCCACCACGGATCGACCAAGAAAACATAATCGGCTTCGGTTAAATTGAGTCCTGTTCCACCCGCTTTCAAACTGATTAAAAACACTCGAACGTCAGCATTATTTTGAAAATTATTTACTTTTTCTTCCCGATTGGTCGTTTGTCCGTCTA
>JBOFUD010000301.1:0-2586 GCA_051652385.1 Flavobacterium sp. | reverse complement strand
TTTTGTTCCTCAGTGATAATGTTGGCTTTTTCCATTTGATGTAACACCACATTACGTCTATTTTTCACGCCTTGTGCATTGCGAACGGGATTGTATAGCCCTGAATTTTTAAACATGCCTACCAAAATCGCGGATTCTTCGATCGATAGATCTTTGGGTGCTTTGTTGAAATAGGTTTTGGCTGCTGAGCTTACTCCAACGGAATTGTTTCCAAAATCATACACATTACAATACATGGCAATGATTTCGTTTTTGGTATATTGTCGCTCCAAGCGAATGGCAATAATCCATTCTTTCATTTTTTGAACGATACGAAAAGGTAGAAATTTAGATCCTTCACCGTGAAATAATTGTTTGGCTAATTGTTGCGATAGTGTACTAGCGCCTCCGGTGGTGCCTAAACTTAAAACAGCTCTCAAAGTTCCCCTTCCGTCTATGCCGGAATGTTCATAAAATCTGGCGTCTTCGGTGGCGACCAAAGCCTGAACTAGATTTTGAGGTAAATCGGAATATTTTAATTGAGAACGATTTTTTTGAAAATATTTCCCTAAAACCACTCCATCAGAGGAGATAACTTCTGTGGCCAAATTCGAATCTGGATTTTCTAAATCTTCAAACGATGGCATAGAGCCGAAAAGTCCCCAAGATGCAAAAAGGAAAAACAAGGCGAGTATACCCAATCCATAAAAATAAATTTTCCAGAACTTCTTTTTATAGTACTTGAGGTCTTTGTCAATTCCTGTAGACGATGTGTTGTTTTTTTTGACTGCCATAATTTAATCTATATTTTCTATTCTAAAACCTACATTGGTGATGCCATCTAAGACAGGAACACCGGGCACTTTTCCATTTTCTCTCACCGCTTGTTTGATGTACACTTTGGAGGTCCCTTTGCACGTAACTTTTTCTTTATAAAGGAGTTTGCTTTCTTTTAAATCCGAAAAACCATCTCCAAGTAACGTACCATCAGGATGGGCCATCTGGTATTCGAGGGTGTCCACTTTGGTGAAGCCATTTTTTTGTTCCATAGCCACAATCAAAAAGATATTGTTGAATGGATACGCGTCATTAGCTCGCAAATTGACATACAAATTATATGTTTTGGTCGAGTCTAGGACGGGTAGATCAAAAGAAACAACGCTGTCTTTATTCCAACCACTTCCAACAGATTGGTAGTCATCAAACACTCTTTTTTTGTCGCAGGCCCAAAAAAGGAGGACTAGCGAAAACAAAAGGCAACTATTTTTTATCCCCATTTTTAGTAATAATTATTGGTTTTCTTGGTTCACTAGTTGGGTTGGTATTTGGTTTTTTGTCAGTAGCAGCACCTCTGTTTTTGTTATTTTGAGATTTCTTTTTGTTTCCATTGGAAGGGTTTTGCTTTACCGTGTTACTGTTGCCCGGTTTCGTATCGCTAACAATAGCTGGTTTGTTGCCGTTGCTAGTGATAGGTTTGTTGGGAGTAATAGCGGGAGCTGATGTGTCTCTGGCCACAATTGCTGCGTTGGATTTGCGCTTTTTTGTAGGTCTTTTTTTGGCTTTTGGTTGGTCAAAACGAGTCAAACTCTCTTGGCCCATGGCGTTGTTAAAGTTTTTCTCTGGTTCTACTAGTACTTCAATGGCATAATCTTCTAGAGAGGAAACCTTATTCTTTAGTTTGTTTTCGGACAATATTTCGTGAACTTGTTCGATTTTTAGCACATGCCAATTGGCAAAATTGTTGGTGTAAGCAAACCACATCAATCCTTTGAAAATATCTTGTTTTTGGCAAATAGCATCCCCTTTTTCGGTCACTAATTTGGTATCGAAGCTTGGAAAATGTTTCAAGGCATCCATGTAGGTGTCTAGTTCATAATTCAAGCAGCATTTCAGTTTTCCGCATTGTCCTGCTAATTTTTGTGGATTTAAAGACAATTGTTGGTAGCGTGCTGCCGAAGTATTAACGCTTCTAAAATCCGTAAGCCAAGTGGAACAGCATAATTCTCTTCCACAAGAGCCAATCCCGCCCAAACGAGCCGCTTCTTGACGGAAACCTACTTGTTTCATCTCGACTCTGGTGCTAAATTCTTTCGCAAAATCCTTGATCAATAATCGAAAATCAACGCGATCATTGGCAGTGTAATAAAACGTAGCTTTAGATCCATCTCCTTGAAATTCGATATCCGAAATTTTCATTTCCAGTTTATGTTGAATTGCCAATTCACGAGCACGAACTTTCATGGGTTCTTCTTTGTCGCGAGCAGTAGTCCAAATATCAATGTCTTTTTGAGAGGCTTTTCGATATATTTTTGGAATTTCAGCACTGGCATGATTCACTGCTTTTTTCTTCATTTGAATTTTCACCAATTCACCTGTTAGGGTAACAATTCCAATGTCATGACCGGGAGAAGCAACGGTAGCAACGATGTCTCCCATGCTTAAAGTTAATTTTTCGGTATTGCGGTAAAATTCTTTTCTTCCGTTTTTGAAACGTACTTCGACACAGTCAAAGGGAGCTTCGCCGTTGGGCAAACTCATGTTTGAAAGCCAATCAAAAACGGTTAATTTGTTGCAGCTATCGGTGCCGCAAGTCCCATTATTTTTGCA
>JBOFUD010000300.1:0-2961 GCA_051652385.1 Flavobacterium sp. | reverse complement strand
TGGGTTGCAAAATATGCAAACGTTCTTTGGTAATGGCAATTCCTCTTGAAATGTGATGGTGGGTTGTTTTGTTTTTCCCTTTTCCATTATCGGAAATTTCGATTGCTATTCTGTTTTTATCAAGGTTTTTAAAGGTGATGTTGAAGGTAGGATTTGGATAGTTTTCATCAAAAGCATGCTTGAAGATATTTTCGACAAAAGGTTGCAGTAACATGGTTGGAATTTCAATGTACTCTTTCTCGATAGTTTCCTCAACCCATATTTTGTATTGAATACGATTTTCAAATCGCTGGTTTTCGATAGCGATATACGATTGTAAATACTCTATTTCATCTTCTATCGTGATCGTTTGCCTTTGCGAATTATCAAGCGTTTTTCTCAATAAACCTGCAAATTCACTAATGTAAATCGACGAATTGTAGGCATCTTTATTAAAAATAAAACTCTGGATAGTTTGTAGGGCATTGAATGTGAAATGCGGATTCATTTGGCTCAATAAGGCTTCTAGCTTTGCTTTGGCAATTTTATTTTCGGTTTCGGTCTTTTGTTTGGCGCGTCTTTTTATTTTTAATATGATAAGAGCACCCGTCAAAAGTAGCGCAACGATTATAAGTACGAAAAACCAAGTTGTTTTCCAAAATGGAGGCTGAATGATGATTTTTAAAAGGTCAAAACGAGCGGTTTTTCCAGCATGCAAATCGAATACTTCAATTTCAAGATTGTAGGTGTCATTGGGCAAATACGACAAATACACAAATGGTTTGTCACTATAGGGACTCCATTGATTGGACTCTTTTAGTCGGTATCTGAATTTTAATTTATCAGCAAAAGAATGGCCTTTTGGCATAAAATCTATCGCAATGGTATTGTGCTGATAGTCGCAAACCAATTTTTTGGAAGTATAAGCAAACCAATTGTAATGGGATGATTCTAGGGGTTTCGCATTGATGGCAATTCCTCTGATTTCGATACTAGAAACGGTGTTTTTATCCGCAGTAAGTTTTTTTAAATCAATAGTATAAAAACCTTTTTTGGTGCCTAGCCATAATTGATTTTCAAAAATTTGTGATGTTGTTATGGCACAATCATTCAATCCTAGTTGTTTGTCCACCAGTTGTAATTTTCCGTTTTTATAAATATTAATTCCTTTTTCAGTACCAATAAGAATATAATCTTTGTAAGCTTCAAGAAATAGAATGGTATTGCCGATAATTTCTTTTTTTGAAATGGTTTTCAAAATTTTGAAATATTTTGAATCTTCAACAATAAACACATCACCAAATTCGGCTGACAAAATCAATTGACCTTTTACGTTAACCGTGATGTGCTTGAATTTTTTCTCTTTCCAAATACCTTCTGCCAAATAGGAATGAAATTCGTTGTTTTTGTAGACATACAACCCATTAAAGACTGAAAGCAGATATGTTTTATTGTTATTATTTAAGATTTTGACTATATATTGAGGCGTGCGCTTTTCAAATTTCGAATAATGCCTGCCTTTTAATTGATATACATTATCGTATAAATAAACACCGGCATAAGTAATGGTTTCGATGAATTTGTGATTTGCTGTAAATCCAATTTTTAAACTATGCTTAGGAATATATGCCATGATTTCTCCATGACTACTCATTTCGAAAATCCCAATATTAGAACTCACCCAAAAAGAATTTCGGTGTTTTACTATTTCATAAAATTCGATTCCGTTTGCGGGTATGTTGAAATTCAGTTCAAAATCTCTTGATTCTCTATATTGAGTGGCTATTTTATTTTTGTTTTTGAGAAGAAAATCAGCTTCTACCTTTTTGAAATCGTTTAATGAGACTGTTTTCAAAACTTTATTTGTAGCGTTTAAAATAGAAATTCCTTTATTATGCAAGACGATTTTTTGACTACCAGAATAAGTAAAGTCAATAACGGATTTGTTTTCAAAGGTATGATAAGTCATCATTTCGTCCAGCCGTATTGCATATACTCCTTTGTCGTTAGACCCTACATAAAGTATATCGTGGCTTTTGTCATAAACAACATTTAATAAAACTTTAGAATCTACGCCGAAATAATTTGCAATAGGAATCATTTTATTCTTTTCAATTCGGAAAAGACCACCATCAGGAGTATAAACTCCCCATGCTGCTGCGTAAATGGTATTTCTTTTGTCTTTTGCGTATTGCCATACCATCGATTGGCCAAATTTAATCGATGAAACATCACCTTTTTTAATTTTTGAGATATCATACTTTTCAATAAAACCTTCATTACTACTGTAAAGTGTAGTACCAAAAAGCCCCAAACTATAGGCTTTTTGATTTGATACGACCGGGATGATTTGAGGAACCACTCTCGACTGGTCTACTTTGTACAAACCGTTATGAACAGTAGTAAAATAAACTTCATTTTCATAGACGAAGAAAGAAAGTGAAATAAAATCTTCTTTGTGTGAGGGTACTTTAGGAGTAACAACATTATTGGTTTTTATGTCAATAATCGAAATGCCTTGTTCTGTTCCAACATATACTTTATTTTTATAAGGAAATACTTTTCTAGTTTTGTTAGCCGGTAATCCGTTTTTAACTGTAAAAACATAGAATTTATCTCCGTCAAATTTACTCACACCCCCACCATAACTTGCAAACCACATATTTCCATTGTTATCTTGCGTTATATCCCAACAACTGTTGTGGCCCAAACCATCAGATTCAAAGATATTCTGAAAAGTTCCATTTATAAATCTAGAAACACCATTCTCAGTACCAATCCATAAGTCTTGGTTTTTGTCTAAATAAAGTGATCGAACCGCATTGTTGGATAAGCCATCGGCGGTGGTGTAATTTTTGGAAGGTTTACATTGCGCTTGTAATGAAAACTCACAAAAAAAGAAAAATAGTAGAAAGAATTTAATTCGAAATGGCATCCATTAATTTTGATTTGTTGTACAACTTATCAGAAACTCTGATGTTT
>JBOFUD010000299.1:0-1806 GCA_051652385.1 Flavobacterium sp. | reverse complement strand
ACCATGGTGGAGTTTAAAGCCTTCTATTTTGGGCCTGATAACGCAGAGCAGATGCATCATGAACGTTCTTCTTTTACGAAAACTGAAGGACATTGGTATTATGTAGACGGTGTTTTTTTTGAATGATACTTGTTTATTTTTAGTTATTTTAGTTGTATTCCCCAAATTCTAAACCTATGTATAAATTTTTCTTTTCAATTTCGTTATTTTTTCTTGCGGTAGGTTGTAAAACAAATGCTCCCCTAATCAACACGACTACTTCAAAAACAACTGCGGCATACCAACAACAAGTGGAAAATATGGAAAAACAAATTTATTTCCGAGCCATGGGGAATGAACCCGAATGGAGTTTGAAAATTGGGGAGAACCAAATTGCGTTTTCTTCTTTGAAACCCGGTTTTGAGGAGTTTAATTCGCCTTATGCTGCCCCGGTTAAAGCTATGGATGCTAATGTAAAGCGTTATAGTGTTGCTACAGATCGAGGGACGATGATTATTACCATTGAACAACAAATTTGCACCAATGCGATGTCGGGGGAAACTTTTCCGTACGAAGTGCGCATTGAAATATACAACGGGAATAAAACAACCGCCACTTTTTCTGGATGTGGGTTTTATGTGATACCAGCAAGTTTGCATGATATTTGGGTTTTGGAAAAAATGAATGGTGAGAACATGACTGCCAGTAAATTTGAAAATGAGATCCCTTATCTAGAGATCAATAGCACCACAGGAAAATTTATGGGTTTTGCGGGTTGTAACCGAATAAATGGCGAACTATTTTTTGAAAAAGACGTGTTACGATTTACCAAAATTGCCGCAACCCGTATGGCTTGTGGTCCCAAAAATAGAGAAAACGAATTGATACATTCTTTAGAAAGCACTACTACTTACCAAGTTGCCAATATGCGATTAACACTTACCAATCCCTCTGGTATTGAATTGATTTTTAAAAAAGTAGATTAATTTTTCGATTTTCCTTTTAACTTAAAATTAATATTCGTTCCTGCCACGACCGATTGAAAATGCTGTACTTTTATTTTTTTGTTATATCGATTTCGTTTCGTTCTAAAATGCTAACTGATCAACCAAAATGTATGTTTTTAGCCCCGGTAGGAGCGGCATCCTTTGTCTTTTTTTAAAGACAAAGATATAGCGGATAACGGGACGATGTTTACAAAAAAAGCCTTTTTGATGCTGCTCCTAATTTTGTAGCACTACAGGGTACTAATTATAGAAGTAAAACAGAACTTTTAATGGGAAATACTACTAAATCTGGCTTTTATTTTAAGACGTACGAAGCGCCATTTCAGTCGCCGTTTGACCGGTTGTTTGCGATTTTTAAAGAGTTAATTACGCATACTTCGGGCGATTTTGAGGAGGCGATTGCTTGGTTGCGTGAATTGGATACTGAGTATAAACTGACGGATTCTAGTTATACTATTGATGATTTTATTGAAGATTTAAAGAAAAAAGGGTACATCCGCGAGGAATTGAAAGACGATGGCACTACTGGAACGGGAATTACAGCCAAAACCGAGCGTGCGATCCGACAACAAGCGTTAGATACTATTTTTGGTACTATGAAGCGCTCCGGAAATGGCAATCATAAAACCAAACACAGTGGCAATGGCGATGAACATACGGGAGAGTTTCGAGCCTTTAATTTTGGGGATAGTCTGGAGCGGATTTCGCTGACCGAAAGTTTGAGAAATGCCCAAATCAATAACGGGGTAGCCGATTTTAAACTCACAGAAAATGACTTGGTGGTCGAGGATACCCAATACAAAGCCCAAATGAGTACGGT
>JBOFUD010000298.1:0-4347 GCA_051652385.1 Flavobacterium sp. | reverse complement strand
GTGATGGGGGTACGTAATTCGTGGGTTACCGTGTCTAGAAATTCGTCTTTTTGAGCATCTTTTTTGAGTAATTCAAGATTGGCAATTTGTAATTGTTGTGATGTTTTTTGGAGTGCGTTGCTGGTTTCGGTGAGTTTTTTGTTCACGATGATATTTTCTTGCGACTCTTCAAGAATTCTCAACACTTCGGGCAAGGCTAGTTTTTCTTCTTTGACCACACTGGCAATTAATATTTTTGAAGAGGCCGTGCCAATATGCCCAGTTAATAAATTTTCGGCAAATTTGATAAAGCGTGCATCGGCAGTCGTAATGCTTTGGTCGATATTGTATTTGATATGAAAAAGCGATAGGGCTCTTTGCGTTCTAACCACGCCCAAAAAACGTTCTAAAATTTTCTGAATATCGGCGACATAGGCAACGCCTTTCCAGACAAAAGCATTTTCTAAATGCCCACTATATTTTGAAATATCTACAAACATTTCGGCATAATTACGTTCTCTGTAATTTCCTTTAAAACTAACCGAAACGGCCAAGTACGTGAGGCTGTTCAATAACAAACTCCAAAATACCGCTTGTGGAATCGGATCTAAATAGTCCAAACCAAACAATTGAAACGGTTTTAATAGTGCTATTCCCCATGGGCCATTTTCGAGGAAGGAACTTCTGGACGCTTCCAATCCCAGAGCAAAAGGTATAATTAAAGTGTAGGCGCAAGTCATGAAACCTATTATTAAACCGCTAATCGCTCCCTTGCTGGAACCTCTTCTCCAGAAAAGGGCCCCAAAAAAAGCCGGTGCTAATTGGGCAATAACTACAAATGAAACCAAGCCTATGGAGTATAAAGAATAATCTAAAATGAAAACTTTGTAGATGATATACGCCACAACAATTAAGGAAAAAATACCGATTTTACGACTGTTTACAATGCGTCGGCTATTCTCTTTTTGTTTGTTTTCTAGCGAGCCGATGAATCCGTAGGGAATCAATAAATTGTTGCTCACCATAGTTGCCAAGGCTATAGAAGAGACAATAATCATGGAAATGGCTGCCGAAAAGCCTCCCAAGAATACCAATAAAGTCAGCGTATTGTTATTGAAAAATTGTGGAATCAATAAGGAATAGGTGTCGGAATTTAATTGTTGTCCTTGAAACAAGATACTGCCACCCCAAGCTATTGGAAATACAAATACGTTGAACAATAAAAGGTACAATGGAAAAAGCCAAGTAGCCGTTTTGATATGTTTGCTGTGGTTGTTTTCTACGATGCTTGTGTGAAATTGCCTCGGTAGCAAAAACAGTGCAAACATTGAAATCAGACACAAAAAAAACCAATTTAAGGCATTTTCAACAGAACCAATCGTGTTTTTTTCTTTGAAGTCAGGGAGCGTGGCGGCTTGGTTGTAAATGTCTTCAAATCCATTAAAGACAAAGTACGTAACATACACGCCAAGTATCAGAAAGAAGGCTAGTTTTAAAATGGATTCTATTGCTACTGCCAGAACGATACCGCGTCTTTTCTCGGAAGCATCTACATATCGCGTGCCGTAATACGACGCAAAAAGTCCAAGGGCTAAACAAACATAAGTAGTGGTGTCAAAAAATATATTTACTGTTGATTGGGTTCGGGTAATTATATGAAAAGTGTCTGAAATGGATTTTAGTTGTAACGCAATATAAGGTAAAATGCCCGCTACGCATACCATAGTAACTAAAGCGCCTAAAAATCGACTGTTACCATAACGCAATGAAATGAAATCGGCGATACTCGAAATTTTATTTACTTTCGAAATTTGAATAATTTTTTTCAAAATCAACATCCAAGCTGGAATGATGATGATGGGACCAATATAAATAGGCAAGTAGCTTAGGCCCGAGTTGGCGGCTACTCCGATACTTCCGTAGTAGGTCCAAGCGGTGCAATATACCGCCAATGATAACGAATACACATACGGATTATTGGTCCAATTGTAGTATTGTTTTTTTTCGGCCCAATGTGCAATGAAGAATAAAATGGAAACATAAATTCCTAAAATCACTAAAATAACTAAGCTATTCATCGTACTTTTTAATTAAAATAAAACTCATGATAATTGAAAAAAGCCAAACCATAAATAGATAAATATAAATAATGGGCAAACCAGCCAAAGAATCTGAGCTGTCAAATAAGAGTAATAAGGGGAAATTAACGGCTAAAAATAGCAGTAAGCTTACTATGAGGAATTTCTGTTCGTGTCTTTTTTTCATGGGTTTCGTTGCTTTAACGAAAGTAAGAAGGTAAGTAGTAAAAATCGCAATCTCTTTACAATAAAAAGAGATTGCGATTGTTTTTTTTATCGTTTTGAATCGTCGTATTCGCCCATAAGGGAATAGTATCCAAATAGTCCCATTCCTATCACTACAAGTGGTGTAAGTATGAACAAAATGATAATACCAAAAACTAAATCTTCTTGTTTGCCTGATGCAAATTTGGGTAGGCCAAATACAAAAACACAAAAATAGGCGGAAGCAAGAGCTAGGGCAATCCATACCATGCCTAAAATTCTTTTTAATTGATTCATGATTTTTTAGTTTTAAATGTGTTTGTTAGTTTTAGAATTATCCAAATAAATCATACCGATAACGAAGCAGACCGAAGCGATAATGATAGGGTACCATAATCCTTCTAAGTAATACGTTGCGTCACCAGCATCTTTGGCATTGGTTACCAAATAGGTGGAGATAGCCGGGAGTAGTCCTCCAAATATTCCATTGCCCACGTGGTAAGGCAATGACATGGATGTGTAGCGAATTTTTACCGGGAACATTTCCACCAAAAAGGCGGCTATCGGTCCATAGACCATCGTTACAAAAAGGACTTGCACAAAAATGTAAAATACCAACATCCATAGGTCACTACTGTTTATGGTCAAAGTTGTTTTGAGGTCGGATTTTGGTTTGCCATCGACAATTTTGGCTACTCCATTTTCTAAAGGAACGGTTTTTATTTGAACCCATTTGGTGCCGTCTTCATATTGTTTGGTGGTGGTATAAACAGAATCTACCCCTTTTTTGTTTTCCTTGGTTTCGGACAATACAACGGTTTGAGCTACAATTTCTGTTTTGTTTTTAATGTTGGTTGTTTCAAACATCGCCTGATAAATGGGGCGGTACAAAAGAATGGCAATTAACATTCCTCCCATCATAATGTATTTTCTGCCAATTTTATCGCTCAACCATCCAAAGAAAATAAAAAATGGAGTCCCCATAATTAGAGCGATTCCCAATAATTTATCCACTTGCGAGGAGTCGATGGTCATGACTGTTTTCAAGAAACTCATGGCGTAAAATTGGCCCGTGTACCACACTACCCCTTGCCCCATGGTCGCGCCAAACAAGGCCAACAGGACAAATTTCAAATTGTAGCGATTCCCAAAACTTTCTTTTAACGGATTGGTGCTTGTTTTTCCTTCTGATTTTGCTTTGGCGAATACGGGAGATTCATCCATGTTTTTTCGAATTAAATACGAAATACCCACCATCACGATAGATACCCAAAACGGTACTCTCCAGCCCCAATTGTCAAATTCTTCTGGAGTTAATACATTTCTAGTAGCCAAAATGACCATCAATGAAATAAATAATCCAACGGTAGCCGTTGTTTGTATCCACGAAGTCCAATAACCTCGTTGTCCCACCGGCGCGTGTTCAGCAACATAAGTGGCCGCTCCTCCGTATTCGCCTCCAAGGGCTAAACCTTGAAGCATTCTAAGAACAAGTACTAATAATGGGGCGATAAAACCAATGGTTTCATAGCTAGGAATACATCCAATTAAAAAAGTGGCGCCACCCATTAAGAGCAAGGTGACCATAAAGGTATATTTTCGACCGATAATGTCTCCCAATCTTCCGAAGAAAAGCGCTCCAAATGGGCGCACTACGAAACCTACTGCGAAGGTGGCGAGTGTAGCCAAAAAGGCAGCGGTTGGATTGTCGGCTGGAAAAAATTTGGTCGAAATGACCACGGCCAAGCTGCCGAAGATGTAAAAATCATACCATTCGATCATGGTACCCATGGATGAAGCTGAAATTACTTTCCAGATTCCTTTTGTTGACTTGTTGCTCATTGGTTAATTTTTTTGGTTGTTTTTTGGTTTATAAATAAATTTGTAATTGCACTACAAATTCTCCTTTGCTGCTCTCTTTTACGCCAGGCGCGCTGTACACGGGTCTGGTTGAATATTGTGCAGTAATTTTAGAATGTTGTCCGTCTAATAAAAAGTTAGTGCCTACATCAAATTGAGTGCTTGATTTTTTTAAGGCATCAAAATCTTTATAAGTAAAGGCGCCAAAAGGTTGAATCCGAACCTT
>JBOFUD010000297.1:0-8087 GCA_051652385.1 Flavobacterium sp. | reverse complement strand
CTAATTTTTACAGTACAGGCGATCACGCAAGTTTTGCTGCATTATTTTGCTTTCAAATACAGAGGTAATAAAGACAGAAAAGCATTGTATTTCGCTGACAACAATAAACTGGAAGCTGTTTGGAGTGTTATTCCAGCAGTTGTATTGGCTGGTTTGATTTTATACGGTCTGTATGCTTGGACTAATATCATGTTTATTGAAGAAGATGAGGATACGGTTGTAATAGAGTTGTATGCTCAACAATTTAAATGGACTGCCAGATATGCTGGGGCTGATCAGGTTTTAGGAAAAGCAAACGTTCGTTTAATAGATGGGGTCAATTCTGTCGGAATGGATTTATCTGATAAAAATGCTACTGATGACTTTTTAGCAACAGAAATCCACATTCCAAAAGGAAAAAAAGTGCTTTTTAAAATGCGTTCTCAAGATGTTTTGCATTCCGCTTATATGCCGCATTTTAGAGCTCAAATGAATTGTGTTCCCGGAATGGTAACAGAATTTGGTTTTACTCCTACTTATACCACTTCAGAGTACAGAGATCTTCCTTTTATGATTGAAAAGGTTGCTCGTATCAATGATTTGCGTACAAAGAAAAGCACAGAATTAGTTGCTAAAGGGGGGACTGCACTAGATCCTTATACTTTTGACTATTTGTTATTGTGTAACAAAATATGTGGTGCATCGCATTATAACATGCAAATGAAAATTGTAGTTGATAGTCCAGAAGATTATCAAAAATGGTTAAGTGATAAAGTGGCTTTAGTAAAAGAATATAAGGCTTCTAAGGAAACTCCAGCGCCGGATGTGAAATCAGGGGCAGATAGTTTAAAAGTTACTATGGATTCAGCTGCTATGAAAGTGGTTATGAAATAATTTATTAAGAATATTTAAAAGTATATATATGTCAGCAGAAGGTCACGATCACGGACACGATCACGAGCACGAACACCACCATAAGGATACCTTTATTACTAAATACATATTTAGTATTGATCATAAAATGATTGCGAAGCAATACTTGATTACAGGTATTATTATGGGGATTATTGGTATTGGGATGTCATTGCTTTTTAGAATGCAATTGGCTTGGCCAGAGGAATCTTTTAAAATATTTAATATTTTATTAGGGGATAAATTTGCTCCAGATGGAGTTATGGCCAATGATATTTATTTGGCTTTGGTGACGATACATGGTACCATTATGGTTTTCTTTGTGTTGACCGCAGGATTGAGTGGAACCTTTAGTAACTTATTAATTCCGTTGCAAATTGGCGCTAGGGACATGGCTTCAGGTTTCATGAACATGATCTCCTATTGGTTGTTCTTTTTATCGAGTGTCATTATGATAAGCTCGCTTTTTGTTGAAGCTGGGCCTGCTTCATCTGGTTGGACAATTTATCCGCCTTTATCTGCTTTGCCTCAGGCAATTCCTGGTTCAGGTACGGGTATGACGTTATGGTTGGTTTCTATGGCTATTTTTATTGCTTCTTCTTTAATGGGGTCATTAAATTATGTGGTTACAGTGATCAACTTACGAACCAAAGGGATGACGATGACGAGATTACCTTTAACAATATGGGCATTTTTTGTAACAGCTATTATCGGTATTATTTCGTTTCCAGTGTTATTATCGGCTGCATTGTTGTTGATTTTTGATAGAAGTTTTGGTACATCTTTCTTCTTATCTGATATTTATATTGCTGGCGAAGTTTTGCATTACCAAGGTGGGTCTCCTGTTCTTTTTGAGCATTTATTTTGGTTTTTAGGGCATCCTGAAGTTTACATCGTATTGTTGCCTGCTTTAGGTATAACCTCTGAGATTATTGCGACTAATTCTCGTAAACCAATTTTTGGGTACAGAGCTATGATTATGTCGATTTTGGCTATTGCTTTCTTATCGACAATTGTGTGGGGACACCACATGTTCATTTCTGGAATGAATCCTTTCTTGGGTTCGGTGTTTACCTTTACTACTTTGCTTATCGCAATTCCTTCAGCAGTAAAAGCATTTAACTATATTACTACGTTGTGGAAGGGTAATTTGCAATTAAATCCAGCCATGTTGTTTTCTATTGGTTTGGTTTCTACTTTTATCACTGGCGGTCTAACGGGGATTATCCTTGGAGATAGTACTTTAGATATTAACGTTCACGATACTTATTTTGTGGTGGCTCACTTTCACTTAGTAATGGGTATCTCGGCTTTGTACGGTTTGTTTGCCGGAGTGTATCACTGGTTTCCTAGAATGTTTGGAAGAATGTTAAATAAAAACTTAGGATATGTACACTTTTGGGTAACGGCGATTTGTGCTTATGGTGTATTTTTTCCAATGCATTTTATTGGATTAGCAGGTTTGCCAAGACGTTATTATACGAATACTAACTTCCCACTTTTTGACGATTTGCAAAACGTAAACGTTTTAATCACTACCTTTGCCCTAGTTGGTGGAGCTTTTCAATTAGTTTTCTTATATAATTTCTTCGTTAGTATTTTCTATGGTAAGAAAGCAGAGCAAAATCCATGGAAATCAAACACCTTAGAATGGACCGCACCAGTTGAGCACATTCACGGTAACTGGCCAGGTGAACTTCCTGAAGTACACAGGTGGCCTTATGATTACAGTAAACCGGGTCATGATGTTGACTTTGTTCCTCAAAATGTTCCTATGAAAGAAGGTGAAGAAGTATTACATCACTAAATCATCTGATTATAATAAAAAAAGCCTTTCCATTCGAAAGGCTTTTTTTTTATGGTTTGTCGGGCATGGTCATATTCTAGCAGAGTGAGAGTCTCTGTACACGGCGAGTTGATAGGAAGTGTTAGCAATTGGCAAGGGTGTCTATCGTGAGGTAGAGTCCGAAATAAGATACTGTATTAAAAAAGTGTGTAAAGTAAAAAATTTGTAATTTTAAATTACCAATAAGCCAGCAGCAAAAGTGTGGTTTTAACGTATAGAAATCTAATGAGGGGTAGTGTCTTAAAAAGTGTGTAAAATGGATTTGTTATTATTCATTTTATACTCATTAGAAAGAAGAAAAGAAAAAAAATTATGTGGCAGTGGAGCGTAGCGAAACGTATTTTCTTTCTTTTCTTCTTTTATTTTTTCTTCAATTTCTCAATATCTCGAAATGCAGAAACAGGATATTTATATGTTTTATATTCCTTCTCCATTGCAACAGCTCCCATTAACGAAAGAACTGATTCTGGACTTGGCATCGCTCCTCTCATTTTCAAAACACGTTTATAATCTCTATTTAAACGTTCTATCCAGTTGGTTGAGTAAATCATTCGCTGGATCTCGGGCGGATATTCTAAATATGTAAAATAGGCGATATTTCGAGGGTTGTTAAAACTTTTCAAACTCGGATATTGCTTAATCCATTTATCAACAAATATAATTAATTTTTCAAAAGCATCGATGGGTATTAATTTTGTAGTTTCTATCTCGAAAACCTCTTTGAGATCTTCAGCCACTTCTGCTCTTTTTATTCTTGGAAAAACAGACAAAACGTTTCTTTTAAAATGTACCACACAGAGTTGATGTTTTGCTGTCGGAAAAACTTTTGAAGTTGCATTTTCGATACTCGTCAAACCATCAGAAACCACAAGTCCAACACTTTTAACTCCTCTATCCTTAAGACTTTCCAGCTCTTGTTGCCAAAGTAAAGCACCCTCTGTTGGGTGATTTACTATAGTTAAAACTTCCCTTGAACCATCTTCTTTTATTCCTAATATGGTAAAATAACCCTCCTTGCTAACTGACCTATCTCTTCTGGTATGAACGAAAGTAGCATCAATGTAAAGCACTAAATAATGTTCTTCAAGTTGTCGATCCAGCCAAATAGTTATTTCTTCTCGGCTTTCTTTCATCAGATAACTAATCTGTTGTTTACTGTAATCTTTACCGTAAATTTCTTCATAAATATCACTCACTTGTTCAGTTGTGAGTCCTTTTTTATAAAGACTGAAGATTAATTTACGGTGCTCTTCATCCTCATCTCGCAAAACTCCTAATAATGCAGGGTAGAATGTTCCACTTCGCGTCCTTGGTACTTTTAAAACCATTTCTTTGCCATAACCCCTGGCTTTTCTTTGTCGAAAACCATTGGCATAATCTGTTGGATTTTCTATTTGATGCAAACCTCGTTCAGACTTCATAAAAGTATCTAAAGTCATTTGAAAAAGTAAATTGGTTCCGTTTTCTGAATTTGCAATATTCAGTAATAATTCCGAAATTTGGTTTTGTGTAAAGTTCATAAGGCTGTAAGTTTTTTATTGGTAATTTAAAATTACAAATTTTTTACTTTACACACTTTTTTAATACAGTATCGCTTTTTTACGTCTGAAATGGTGGAAGTGCTTATTTCAAAAGTGAATTATTCGTGCAGAATAGCGGTATACGATCTATTCAAATTTAGCATACGAGCAAGAAGTTTCTCGTTTTAATACACCTGAGTTGCAGTAGGTTTGCAAAAGTGGACGCGTGTGTAAGTCGCTCACTTCTGCTAGCGTGGTGCGTTTGTTTTCGTGCAGGAGCACTGCGTAAAAAAAGCCTAACAAGATTCCTTGTTAGGCTGCATTGATAATAAAAGCAATAACCAGTTGTAAGTATTATCAATCTTTTGTTATTCTGCCCCGTCGGATTTGGCTCTCGAAATGGCAAATTTACCTACAGTCTCACCAAGTAAGAATCCTTTTTCGCAATCACTTCTGTAGTGTATCGCGCCATACATTCTGGACAAGGAAGCTTCTTTTGCGTAGGCATTAAATTTTTCTTTTGAATTTGGAACTATATGTGAGAGTATTGCTGCTGCTGCTGCACTAAAAGTAGAATGTCCAGATACATAGGCAGGGAAGTTAGGAACTCCTGTGGTTGTTTTTATAGAAGGATCTATTTGTGAGGGTCTTGGATTGAAATAGGTGTATTTTGCATCCCAACAGCTTATTGCGGCATCCATCATGGCCATATTAAGTAATGCCATGTTTCTGGCCCAGCGTACCTCGCTAAAGTTTTGTGTTACGAACTGCTCTGAAGCGATGGCATTCCAATGGCCAGGTGGAGTGTAGGTACCTACGCCGTCTGCCCAAAAAGTAACTATTGCTTCTTGTTTGTTGGTCAAGCTAGTGCTGAATTTTTTTATTTCAGAAAGTTCTTGTGTGAAAACTTCAGATTTTGTGGAAGGCGGTGGCGTAGGCCGATTGGTTATCACATCGGCAGTTGTCATTAAAAATGGTTTTACTTTTCCAAATAATGGTAGCATGGGCGGGCGTTTTGGTGATTCTAATGAAATCCAAGGGGTTTCTCCTTTTGCCAAGGTTTGAGTTTCCAATTGTGTCCAAACATCGGGGGTCCCAATTGCTGCTCCTGCGCCATCTGCTGCAGCTCTTGCTATAAATTTTGCTGCAATTTTTCGACCCAAAGCCACGCCTGCTTCTACATCGCTTCGTACATTGGCGCCACTGATGATACGGTATATTTTTTCTTCTTCAGCTTTGCCTTGAATGTACGCAATTTCGGTGGGAAATAGTAGTTTTAGTAATTCTACGGTTACGCCTGACAGTACGCCATCTTCTGAAGGATAAGCTGCTAGGGTGCTTTTGGGTACCAATACTTGCAACGTTGCGTCAACGGCATAAGGTGCTGCTCTATTGTATAATTTTTTGAAATGCCATGCGGCAATTAAGGCGTCATATTGTGCTGCACTTACATAGGCGTAGGCTCTGGCGGCATATGGAGGATTTGAAAATGGGAATTGCGGATTGGCAAACGGATTGGCGGGTGAAGGTGCCGGATAAGTGCCGTCTTCGTTTTGATATGGAGGGCGATTGTGTCGGGCTACCAGCGTTCGCATGATCTCGTTCCAACGTAAAACGCCACCTGCGCTCCAGTACGTGATTATTTTTCTTTGTGCTTGGGTAATTTCTGCTTGGTAGCTTTTTATTTCATTGATTTCTCGTGTGTACGCTGCAGTATTTGTTGCGACAGGAACTTCTATGGTAAATTCATCAGGCGCTGACAAAACTATAGGCTTCCATGTTCCTGCTGTTGCATCGATTGAAGCTGGGTTCAGTGGCTGTAAATCTTCATTGCGTTCGTTTATTTCATCACTACACGAGTAAAGTAAAATGTTAAGTGATAGTATGAGTATTTTGAGGCTGATTTTTCTGAGATTATTTTTCGGTTTCATTTGCTTTATTTTCAAAATTGATAATATAAAATACTCCGCCATAAATAGCTTTGGATTGTCCTACGTTCTTGCCTTCGGCCACGTAGTTGTAGCCACCTAATAGGGATAGTTCAGGAATTTTTTTTAGGGTGTATTTGCTGTAAATCCCGTATCGAATCATATTCATGGTGTTGCTAGGAAAAGGCATATTGTTTTTGGAGATGTTGAATCCTCCTTTTTGAGTGACCCAATTATCGATAATGAATTCTGCGATTAATCGACTAGAGCGATATCCTGTTCTAAGGTTTACAGATATTAAATCTGGCATAGTTACTTCATTCGAATACACTATTTCAGTGTTGGTTAAATAGGCATTTCTGTCAATTGAAATAGTAGATCTTTTGACATACGCTGCCGAATAAGTGGCAAAAAAATGTGCTCTTTGGTAATCTCCCATCAATCGAAGCGTTGCGGTTTTGCTCTTCAAACCAATGCTTAGGGGCAAATAATCAGCGGCATAGTCACTAAGTGGCGTGGTATAACTTCCTATTACGTACAGAGAATAGGTGTTCTTGTCGACTGTTTTTTCTATAGGCATATATTTTAGGGAAAGGGCGAGGTCTTGCATGCCTTCCTGGCCTTTCATGGTGCCAGCAGAAGCATTTGTTTTAACGTAAGGTAAATTAAAAAGCACATTCAGTTTGTCTGAAATTCCGTAATTTCCCATGACACTAGTAGATTTTGTGCTTACTGTGCCTAGGTTAAGGTTGGTTCTTTTGAAATCGCCTTCCCAATAGTTGTCCCAGCTACTATATTGGTAAACTGCGCCAATGCATAGATTGCTTTTACTCATCATTATCCCGTCTATATCGGTTTGAGCATTTATAAATTGCGCCGTCAATAAGAGACAACTGAGGTACATTTTTTTCATGGAAATAAAAGGTTGAATTAATTTTGTTTTAGCTAGAGGTATGCTTTTAGTGGTTTAAGGGTTTAGAAGTGAGCTATGCATCGCGTGGCTCAAATCAAAGCGATACGAATAGCCAAGGTTGATCGAGTAATCAGCAAATGCGGCATCTCCTTGTACATGTACTTTTTTATTCGGATCTGTAATTACTGCGTTTTGTGCTTTTTGACTCGCAAGATCTGCAGCGCTTTGTATTCTGTTTTTCACAATATTGTACGGAACAAATAAACTAAAGCCGTGCTTGTCTAATCTATACGAAATTCCGTATTCTACTGCAATGACGTAACCTGGACGACGGTAGGCAACCTGACCGCCAAGGGCATCATAGGCCGGAATGCCTTCAAATCTGCCAGCTAATGAGATTGTTATGTTTTCCTTTTTGTCAACGGTGGTCATTGCTCCTAATCTGCCAAAATATTGGTCTGGAGAGGCGTAAATTTCGTAGCCTTCTAGTCCTGCTTTTGGAGGGGACTTGAAGGTGCCATTAGATTCTTGGGGATTAAATAAATAATATCCGTTGGCAAAGCCATAAAGGCGCCCAGTAATTTTTCTGAAAGCGAGAAATTCTGCTGTAAATCCAACGCCTCCATCACCCGGCTGAATGGCTTGGTCCATCACCACGCTTTTAGTAGTGCCATCTGCCTGAGGAGCCTTGTCTCGGCGATCGTGGCTCCCGTTATTGAGTTTGATGCCTGCTCCCAGCATAAGGTTTCCCTTGGTGGCTTTGGTCGGGTCAAAAAGCCAATAGTTGGCGCTTAAACGTATGTCTGCCAGTCCATTTGCATAGACACTATAGCGTAGGGTGTCTTTTTTGGGTGTGGTTTGGCGAAGTACTTGGGAGCGCTCATTATTCACATACGGAATCGTGGCGTTCAATTGGAGTCTATTGGTTAATCCGAATGAAAAATTTAGGTCAACTGCATGCGAATAAATATTGACGGCGTTTCCAAGTT
>JBOFUD010000296.1:0-5663 GCA_051652385.1 Flavobacterium sp. | reverse complement strand
GGTAGAGGCACTGCGTATGACGTTTCCAATGGGAAGTATGACGGGAGCGCCAAAAGTTTCGGCTATGAAGATTATTGAAGAACTCGAAGCGACCAAACGGGGATTATACAGTGGGGCCGTAGGATATTTTACGCCCGATGGCGATTTCGATTTTAATGTGGTCATCCGAAGTATTTTGTACAATCAAAAGGAACGTTACCTATCCTTTTCGGTAGGAAGCGCCATTACTGCGCTATCGGTGCCGGAACAAGAATATGAAGAGTGTTTGCTCAAAGCCAAAGCAATGAAAAGTGTAGTAGAATAAAAAAAGTTTAGAACTATTTAGGAGCACTTACAATAGGTCTTTTTGCCAACAGGGTTTCCAGCTATCCGCTATATCTTTTTTTTATTTTACCCTGTCAGGGTAAAATAAAAAAAAGGATGCCGCTACTATCTGGGCTAATGAATAACAATTGTCTATTTTTGGAAACAAAAAAAGCGGAACTACTCATTTTTTTTTTTGATAGTAATTGCCTCCAACTTTAGTTGAAGGAGTACTCAGTTTTTTTGTTGACATTAATTGCTTCCAACTTTAGTTGGAGGATTGCTCAGTTTTTTTTGATAGTAATTGCCTCCAACTTTAGTTGGAGGAGTAGTTACAAAATAAATCTATTTTAAAAAAAAGTATATTTGAAGATGCAAAATCTCTTTTACCAAAAGCTACAAACACAATTTCCGTTTCTCGAAAACAAAAAAGTATTGTTGGCCGTAAGTGGTGGCGTAGACAGCATGGTGCTGCTGCACTTAATGCAACAATTGCCTTTTGAAATAGCCATAGCACATTGCAATTTTCAACTCCGTGGCATTGAAAGTTTTGAAGATCAAAGTTTCGTACAAGCGTACGCAAAGGACCATCAAATTCCGTTTTTTTGTACCCAATTTGACACCAAAGCCTTTGCCGAAGCGTATAAACTTTCTACACAAATAGCCGCTAGAGCATTGCGCTACGATTGGTTTTATGAACAGCTAGAAATCCAACAGTTCGATTATATCCTCACAGCACATCATGCCGATGATAACTTGGAAACCTTTTTGATTAATCTTTCAAGAGGAACTGGTTTGGAAGGTTTGTGCGGAATACCAGCCCAAAACGAAGCGGTGCTGCGTCCTTTGTTGCCTTTTTCTAGAATAGAAATTGAAAAATATGCCAAAGAAAACGCGTTGCAGTGGAGAGAAGATAGCAGCAATGCATCTGATAAATATGTACGCAACAAGATTCGACATCATATAGTGCCATTACTCAAAGAAATGAATCCCAATTTTTTGACCGCTTTTGCGACAACGCAAAACTACCTGCAAGAATCCCAGGAGCTGGTGTCAGATGCTGCGAGTATGCTGTATCAGCAAATGGCTCGTGAGGAAGATGAAAGGGTGTATTTTGACATAAAAAAAATGCTTTGTTTGTCTAATTATTCCTCATATTTGTACCAATGGCTCAAAGAATATGGCTTTTCGGCTTGGGATGATATTTATGAATTGGTGCACAGTCAATCCGGAAAACAAGTATTTTCAGCAGAATATCGTTTATTGAAAGACCGAGACTATTTAATTTTGAGTCCAAAACAAGAAACTGAAAACACGTTCTATTTTGTAGATAAAAACCAAGCAATACTTAATATTCCCTTAAAACTCCAATTTAGTAAGGCAACCGACCTATCTGAAGCAACTCCAAGTAGTATATTTGTGGATGAGTCGCAGCTAGATTTTCCCTTAGTACTCCGAAAATGGCAAGAAGGCGACATTTTTTATCCTTTGGGTATGAAGGGAAAAAAGAAAAAAGTGAGCAAGTTTTTTAAAGATGAAAAAATGACACTTTTGGAAAAAGAAAACACTTGGCTTTTATGTTCCAAGGAACAAATCGTTTGGATTGTCGGAAAAAGACCCGATGAACGATTTAAAATTATGAACACCACCCAATCAATTTTAAAAATAGAAGTAGTATAAATGAAAAAATATCTTATCCTGGGAATTAGTGTAATGCTCTTCAGTATGGCTAATGCTCAAATGTTGGATCCCGTAAAATGGACCTCAAAAATTGAACAAAAATCAGCCTCTACATTGATCCTCACCTTTAGTGCCGTTATCGAAAACGAATGGCACGTGTATTCCCAGTTTACCCCTGATGGAGGACCACTTCCGTTAGAAATTACATTCAAAAATCAACAAGGAAACTATGCGTTAGTGGGCAAAGCCAAAGAAGGAAAAACACGAACCGCTTACAATGATGTTTTTGAGGTTAACGAAACTTTTTTTGAGAAAAAGGCGCAAGTGACGCAAGAAATTACCCTACTGAATAAAGGGCTTAAAACCATTGAGGTAGTTTTTAATTATCAAGCCTGTAAAGACGTTTGCATCAATCTCGAGAAAAAATTTAGTATTGCAATGCCAGCAAATGCTGCTGCTAACACTGCAGCTGTAACTGAAACAAAAACAGCTGCAATTGAAAGAGATACGACGAGCGCTTTTACGGTTACAGCTTCTTCAACAGCGGCAACCGCAACGACCAAAGAAGCAAAAGCCACGGATGCAGGGCCCAAAGTAACCCAAACGGGCAAGGAAAACCAACAGGGTTTATGGGCCATTTTCTTTATCGCCTTTTTGTCTGGATTTGCTGCTTTGTTAACGCCTTGTGTGTTCCCAATGATTCCAATGACGGTAAGTTTCTTCACCAAACAAAGCAAAAATAAAGCAACTGGCATCCGAAATGCTATAATTTATGGCGTTGCTATCATTGTGATTTATGTGGTTTTAGGCCTATTGGTCACCTGGATTTTTGGAGCCGATGCTTTAAATGCCTTGTCTACCAATGTGTGGTTCAACCTAATTTTCTTCGTTTTATTACTTGTTTTTGCGTCTTCTTTTTTAGGGGCTTTTGAAATTATGCTGCCGAATTCTTGGGCGAATAAAGTAGACAGTCAAGCCGATCGTGGCGGAATTATTGGTATTTTGTTTATGGCTTTGGCTTTGGCAATTGTATCCTTTTCTTGTACGGGTCCAATTGTGGGTACGCTTTTAGTCGAAGCGGCTTCCAAAGGCGGCATTGCACCTGTGATTGGAATGCTCGGATTTTCTATGGCTTTGGCCTTGCCTTTTATGCTATTTGCGATGTTTCCGGGATGGTTAAACTCCTTGCCGAAATCGGGCGGATGGTTGAATACCGTAAAAGTGTTTTTAGGGTTTTTAGAATTGGCCTTGGCTTTCAAATTTTTATCCAATGCCGACTTGGTGTTGCAATTGCATTTATTGGAACGCGAAGTTTTTATCGCCATTTGGATTGCTATTTTTGGAGTGTTGTCCCTTTATTTATTGGGAAAAATCTCTTTGCCTCATGACAGTCCGATGCAGCATATTTCCGTAGGACGCTTGTATATGGGATTACTAACGTTAGTGTTTACCCTTTACTTAATTCCGGGACTTTGGGGCGCTCCTTTAAAATTAATCAGTGCCTTTCCTCCGCCAATGGAGTACAGTGAAAGTCCAAAAGGTGTAGGCAATTCCCAATCCAATGGGACCACGGCAGTGTTGCCGGATGGCGCCAAAAGCGGCCCACATGGAATTGTTCTTTTTGATGATTATGAAAAAGGATGGGCCTATGCCAAAACGGTCAATAAACCCATAATGCTTGATTTTACAGGTTTTGCTTGTGTCAATTGTCGCAAAATGGAAAACAATGTATGGTCCGATGCAACGGTGTTAGCTTTACTAAAAGAAAAAGTAGTAGTCATTTCGTTGTATGTAGATGACAAACGCGAATTACCAAAGGATAAGCAATTCATTTCTAAAGCAACAGGAGATGAAATCGAAACGATTGGAGATAAATGGACTGACTTTATGATTACTACCTACAAAACCAACACCCAACCTTTGTATGTTTTAACCGATTTAGAGGGGAAGAGTCTCAATACGCAACAACCCACCATTAGTTATGTAGGTGTGAAAGAATACACAGCATGGTTAAAGTCAGGAATAGCTAAATTTTAAATAAATACATTTTTAAGTTCTCCCATCTGTGAAAACCGGTGGGATTTCTTATTTTTACCCATTATCTAACACTAACCATAACAAAATGAAAAAACGTCTAGCACTTATTTTTTTGTTGGTTTTCTTTATTGGAAACGCTCAAGACAAACAAACAAATTACGTTGCCGAAAAGTACACCAAACAAGAAGTACGTATAAAAATGCGCGATGGGTTATCCTTATTCACTTCGATTTATTCCCCAAAAGATACGTCCAAAAAATACCCAATCATCATGCAGCGTACACCCTATGATTGCGCGCCCTATGGCGTAGATCAATATGAAAAAAGCATTGCACCCAACGAAATCATGATGAAAGAAGGCTATATTGTAGTCTACCAAGATGTTCGCGGTCGTTATATGAGTGACGGATTATATGATAATATGCGCGCTTTTATTCCCAACAAAAAGAAAAAAACCGAAGTAGATGAAGCCTCCGATACCTATGATACCATTGATTGGTTGGTAAAAAATGTCGCCAATAATAATGGAAATGTAGGAACTTGGGGTATTTCTTATCCTGGATTTTATGCTTCCTATTCCTTATTGAGCGATCATCCGGCCTTAAAAGCCGTGTCGCCTCAAGCTTGTATTAGTGATTTCTTTTTTGATGATTTTCATCATAATGGAGCCTATTTGTTGAGTTATTGGAAAGTTACACCGCTTTTTGGCCCACAAAAAACAGCACCAACCACGACCTCTTGGTTTACCTTCCCAAAGGTTGACACCAATGACGATTATCAATTCTTTTTGAATGCTGGACCTTTATCGAATTTAGATACCTATTATGATGCCAAAAATGAATTTTGGCAGCAATTAAAAGAGCATGCGAGTTATGACGAATTCTGGCAAAAAAGAGGCTTATTGCAGCATTTAAAAAACATCAAACCCGCGGTTATGACCGTAGGAGGGTGGTTCGATGCCGAGGATTTGTATGGTCCTTTGAATACGTATGCGACCATAGAAAAAAACAGTAAGAATTACAATACGATCGTCATGGGACCATGGAGTCATGGCGATTGGGCTAGGAATTCAGCAAAACAAGTGATTGGGAATATCAATTTTGGAGATAGTATTTCAAGCTTTTATCAAAAGAATATTGAGGCCACTTTTTTTCGTCATTTCTTAAAAAATAATGGCAAAGGAGAAAACAAACTACCCGAAGCCTATGTTTTTGATACCGGAAGAAAAGAATGGAAAACCTATGATACTTGGCCGCCAAAAAACACCGAAAAACAACCCTTTTATCTGCAAGCGCAACAAAAATTAACCAAATCAATAGCACCAGCAGTTGCTTTCGAAGAATTTGTAAGCGATCCCAAAAAACCAGTGCCACATTCTGAAGAGATCAAACAACAAGGCTTGACCCCAAGGAAATACATGACCGATGATCAGCGTTTTGCAGCCAGAAGACCCGATGTTTTGGTTTTTGAAACCGATGTTTTAGCAGAAGATGTGACCTTGGCAGGAGATATTGTAGCCAAATTACAAGTAGCCACCACGGGGACCGACGCAGATTGGGTAGTTAAAATTATCGATGTATTCCCAAATGATGAACCCGAAACCAAGGAAATGGCAGCCTACTTAAAAATGAGCAATTACCACA
>JBOFUD010000295.1:0-3702 GCA_051652385.1 Flavobacterium sp. | reverse complement strand
TCGTCGCTACCCGTTACTTGATATCCTTTGTTGTGTAGGGCCAAGGCCAAATTGTGCATGGCACTTCCGCCGATTGCTATAAAATGCGTTTTCATAGTAAATTTATAAGTTGCAAATTCCACATGAAATTTGATTATTTTTTCTCAAACTGATCTTTTAATTCTTGCGCTTTCTTGGGGTTGTTTATTTTCTTCAAATATAATTGATATAATTTTTGAAAAGTGACTTTTGAATTACCAATTTCGTACGCTTTTTTATATTGAATTTCGGCTGCAGCGTAGCGATTAAAATACTCCTCGATATGCCCTCGAGACAAATACCCATCAACTGGCGAAATTTTCAATAATTCGTTCGAATACTGTATCGCTTTGGACTGACTGCCTCCAACTATTCCCGGCAATTGCAAATTGAGTTCAATTAATGCCCAGCGTGCTTCTTCATGTTTTGGATCGAGAGCAATAGCTTTTTCAAAAGCCGACCGAATATCACTTATCATCCCTAAGGCTTTGAACTTATTCACTTCTTTGGCTTTCATCCCCATAGCACCTCCACATTTATAATAATAATTGGCTACGTTAGGTTTAAGCCTCTTCAATTTGGTATAATATACCAAGGCTTTGTCCCAAGCTTTTTGCTTTCCGGCAATATCTCCCAAGTATTCAATCGCTCTTAAATCCGTTGGATTATTTTTCAAAACCAATTCAAACAAAGGTGCAGCTTGAGTGTACTTTTCAGCTAAAAACAGTTTTTCGGCTACCTCAAAATTAGATTGTGACACCATAAAAAAAGGACATAAAAATAACAGCAAGAAATATTTTTTCATTTTTCAAAAATAAATAATTTTTTAGGGAAACAGGCAAATAATTTACATTCTAGCCATAAAGCAGTAAAATAAATAATACAAAATATAAATTAAAATCACATTCCCCTAACACTACTACCTTACTTTCGTAAAAACTTTATATGAAAAGTAAACGAAAAATCCCATTAGTTGTCATTAGCGATCTCCATTTGGGCACGTATGGCTGCCACGCCAAAGAATTACTGCAGTACCTCAAATCGATTCAACCCCAAATCTTAATTCTCAACGGTGATATTATCGATATGTGGAATTTCAGCAAAAGTTACTTTCCGGTGGCACATATGAATGTTTTACGACAAATCATAAAACTCTCCAATTTAGGCACACGGGTCATTTACATTACCGGAAACCATGACGAAGCGCTCCGCAAATATTCTGATTTTGTGTTGGGAAATTTTGAATTGGTCGACAAACTCATTTTAGAAATAGACGGCAAAAAAACTTGGTTTTTCCATGGCGATGTTTTTGATTCCTCTACTAAAGGCTACGCCAAAATTCTAGCAAAATTAGGAGGCAAAGGATATGATTTGTTGATTCTGATCAACAGTTGCATCAATTGGTTTCGAGAATTATTAGGTCAAGAAAAAAGAAGCTACTCCAAAACTATCAAAGACAGTGTAAAAAAAGCAGTAGCCTTTGTTAGTAATTTTGAGACCACTGCTGCCGAAATCGCCATAGAAAAAGGGTACAGCTACGTAGTTTGCGGACACATTCATAAACCTCAAATGAAAATGATGAAAAACGAACAAGGAGAAGTCATGTATCTGAACAGCGGCGATTGGGTAGAAAACCTCACTTCCTTAGAATACAAAAAAGGAAAATGGAGCATTTACCACTACCGAAAAGAACATTACAAGGATGCCGACACCACCGAAGAGAAAGTAAAAAACGACATCGTAGTCAAAATCTTATCCTAGTGTAATATAATCAAGTCAAAAGACTTATTGTAAATATGTTTGTTGAAGTAATACAAAGTGTTAGATAGTAATTCTCACTTAAAACTGTTTTCTCTTTTTCAATCTTTCAATCTTAAACATGAAAATATTCTACGCCATTCAAGCCACAGGAAACGGACACCTTAGCAGAGCCATTCAGCTGCATCCTTACCTACAAAAATACGGTCAAGTTGACTTTCTATTAAGCGGCACTTATGCCACTTTACAACCTAGTATTCCCATTAAATACAGAAGCAAAGGTTTGAGTTTGCATTACAGCCAATGTGGTGGTTTAGATTATTGGAATATTGCCAAAAAAATAAAACCCAACCAAATCTACAAAGATGCCCGCTCCTTGCCACTAGAGCAATACGATGTCATCATCAATGATTTTGATGCCATAACTTCGCTGGCTTGCACCATACAAAAAAAACATTCCGTATCCTTTGGCCATCAAGCTAGTTTTACTTCAAAACTAACGCCACGACCCCTGAAAAATGATGCTATTGGCGAGCTAATTTTTCAATATTACGCTCCCGCTCCACAAAATATTGGACTACATTTCGAGCGTTACGATGATTTTATATTCCCACCTATCATCAAAGATGAAATTCGAAATGCAGAACCAAAAAACAAAGGCCACATAACCGTTTACCTACCCTCCTTTCAAAAAGAATGTCTAGAAAAAGCATTCAACAAACTACCCAACGAAACCTTCCATTGGTTTTTGAGTGAGGTAAAAACCAAACATAAAATCAAAAACATCACCTATTATCCCGTAGACCCATCCCTATTCAATAAAAGCCTCATCAATTGCCAAGGCATCATTACCGGTGGTGGCTTTGAAACACCTTCGGAGGCGCTATACCTCCGAAAAAAAATCCTCTCCATCCCCATCCGAAAACATTACGAACAAGAATGCAACGCCGCCGCACTCCATAAAATGGGCATTCCCGTTATCTACGAAGTCGGATCAGATTTCGATTTGATCATCGAAAATTGGCTATCCCATCCCATGAATTACCCCAAAATAGAAGCCAACATCATTCCCGACACCCTAGATTATTTATTCGACACCTATGCCCAAAAAGAAAACCGTCTCGAAACAAATCAAGACGGTCTTATCTATTAAAATTTTTAGGAGCAGAAAAAATGGGCACTTTGGTGGTCATCGTCCCGCTATCCGCTACACCCGAGCGAAGCGAACTGACGAAGTAATCTCTAGACTCGTTTGGTCACGAGTCTAGAGGATTTTCACTGCTATCGGGGTTAAAGAGCCACAAATTACCTTTTTGCTTTCAAAACTTTTTTTGAAGAAAACTATTTCACAATAGTCATCTCATCAATAATATTTTGAGCTCCAGCATATTTATCAATAATCCAAAGCACAAAACGAACATCTAAATTGATGGTTCTTTGCAATTTTTTATCAAAAATAACATCGCCAGCCATCGCTTCAATGTTACCATCAAAAGCTACTCCAATCAATTCTCCTTTTCCGTTCAATACTGGCGAACCTGAGTTTCCTCCAGTAATGTCGTTATCGGTCAAGAAATTTACTGGCATATATCCTGCTTTATCAGCATATTGACCAAAATCATTGGCTTTGTTCAATTCTAACAAACGCGAAGGCAAATCAAACTCAGCATCACCCGCTTTGTATTTGTTGACCATTCCAGCCATGGTAGTGTAATTGTTAACTTTCGCATCGTTGCGCTTGTCAGCAGGCAACGCTTTTACTTTTCCGTAAGTCAAACGCAAAGTCGAATTCGCATCTGGATACTGAATCGTATTTAACTTTGATTCTCTCAACCCTTCCACCAATTTACGGAAAGCAATCGCAAAATCATCATCCCCTTTGGCTTGTTCAGGAGATTTTGCTCTAATTTTTGTAAGCAAATCACT
>JBOFUD010000294.1:0-2353 GCA_051652385.1 Flavobacterium sp. | reverse complement strand
GTGTAAGGCTTAAGGGTAAGCTCGCTACATACTCGAGGGTGACTGATTTTAACAGTTTCTTGGCGGGAGATTCTTTTGAACTGGAGTGATCAAATAGTTGTTGCGCTACTATCGAATTCAAATCGCTATGCAGGGCGTCTTGATGCGTGTTGGGTAAATAATACAAATACAAGATGTTGTCTTGTATTCTTTTTTTAAAAATGTGATAAGGCTTATCTTTTAGGGTAATATTTTCGTTTACATATTCAAAGTCTGTGTCTTCGACAAAAGTGTATATAGAAGCGTTCAATTGCAATACCTTGTAATGGGATGGTTCTTTGTGTTCCATTCTGGCTACCCAATTTTGTTCTTCTTGTTGATGAAAAAGCAGATAAAACCCCAGTACATTGTAGAAAAGGGTGATTATCAAGAAAATAGAAGCAATGCGTTTCATCATAGTTCGAAAGTAAAAAACAAAATGATTTGTTAACATATTTTTTGAATTATTTAAGACTTTTTTAACATTAATAATTATTTAATGGAGCTTTTAATTGTTTTTCATGTTTGATATAGGTGTTGTTTTGGTTAAAAACATGTGTTTTCATTAATTTGTAGTTAGAATTTCATTCCAAAAAAAGTTCTTATTTTTGTTTTCTATGAAAGACCTTGCTCCATCTCTTGCCCTAAAGTTAGCTATCAGAGCCCAGCACAATGCTCTAAGATGCTTGCCGCTCCCCAGTCAGTCGATTGATTTTGCATCCAATGATTATTTGGGATTTGCTAAAAATCAGGAGCTATTTATGGCCACTCATGGGTTTTTGGTCCAAAACGGTTGGCTAGAAAATGGCGCAACGGGTTCTAGGTTGCTAAGCGGAAATCATCCATTGTATGCTATAGCAGAACGTTATATAGCCCAATTTCATCAATCCCCCTCGGCTTTGCTTTTCAATTCTGGGTACGATGCCAATGTTGGTTTTTTTAGTTCGGTACCTCAAAAAGGAGATTTGATTTTGTATGACGAACTTTGTCACGCTTCCATTAGAGACGGGATCCGTCTTTCGAATGCCAAATCTTATAAATTTGAACACAATGATTTTGAAGATTTGGAGTTGTTGATTGAACGTTGTCTTACCGAGCGCAGTCGAGGTAATTTGCATAACGAAATTTACATTGTCACCGAATCGGTATTTTCTATGGATGGTGATTGTCCAAATTTAGAACAGTTAGTAGCGGTTTCAGAACAATATGGCTGCTATCTGGTCATTGATGAAGCGCATGCTTTGGGGGTTTTTGGAGAAAAAGGTGAGGGCTTAGTACAAAGTTTGGCGCTTCACGACAAGGTTTTTGCCCGAATAGTTACTTTTGGAAAAGGCCTAGGCTGCCATGGTGCTGTGGTGCTTGGCTCGGAAGCCTTAAGTAGTTATCTGGTCAATTTTGCTCGAAGTTTTATTTACACCACCGGACTTTCTCCACATTCGGTAGCCACCATTTTGATGGCCTATCAGCAGTTAGCAAAAGATCGAAAGCCTATCGAATCGCTTCGAGAGAACATCATATTTTTTAATCAGGGTAAAAAAATGCTTTATTTGAATCCGATTTTTGTTCGTAGTAAATCGGCTATTCAAAGTGTGATTATTCCTGGGAACGAAAAAGTAAAAACTATAGCTATTGCGCTGCAGCAACATGGGTTTGATGTGAAGGCGATCCTCTCGCCCACGGTTCCTGAGGGACAAGAGCGTTTGCGGTTTTGCTTGCACAGCTACAATTCGAAAGAAGAAATTTCGGAAGTTTTACGTTTGTTGAGTACTTTTGTTTTTTAAATCGCTTAATAAATACTTAGTTTCGCTGCTTAAATTACATAGTTGTCTACAGAAATATGTTTAAGTCTTTGCGCAACTTCTTTTTGCTCTGTGAATCTTTGTGAAACAAAAAAACATGAAATTATTTATTACAGGAATAGGCACCGATGTGGGTAAAACCGTGGTAGCCGCCATCATTACTCAGGCCTTAGAAGCCGATTATTGGAAACCCATTCAGGCCGGAGATTTAGACCATTCTGACAGTCACAAAGTGAAAGGGTATGTGTCTAACCCAAAAACTGTTTTTCATCCGAATAGTTATGCGCTCCAAACGCCCGCCAGTCCGCATTATGCAGCTGAACTAGATGAAATTACGATTGATGTGGCTCAGATTAAAGAGCCGGTAACGGATAACCATCTGGTGATAGAAGGCGCTGGCGGAATTCTAGTTCCCCTGAATGCCACCGATACGATTGCCGATTTGATTCAACCCGATTACAAGGTGATGGTGGTTTCCCGTCATTATTTGGGGAGTATCAATCATACGTTGTTGACTATCGAAGCCTTGCAAAATA
>JBOFUD010000293.1:0-5446 GCA_051652385.1 Flavobacterium sp. | reverse complement strand
GTAGGCGTAGACGAAATGTATGCGGTAAATTCAGGATTAGAATTTAGTGCCGGGCGAAATTTTACCAGTTTTGATATTGCCAATAATGCATTTGTATGCATCGTGGGTTCGGATTTCGAAAAAGGACTCCTAAAAGACATCAATCCAATCGACAAAATTATTTCAATTCGCGGCGCCAAATTCAGAGTGATCGGTGTGCTTAAAGAAAAAGGTTCCACTTTTGGCAACAGCCAAGATTTACGCGTATTGATTCCGATTCAAGTCGCGCGATCCCTCTTCAGTGCACCCAACATCAATTACAGCGTGAGCGTTATGGTAGGTAAAAAAGAATTGTTAAACCAAGCCGTAGACAACGCTACCAGCGTAATGCGTCGCGTACGAAAATTAAGCCCCGTTAAAGACAACAACTTTGGCGTAGTACGCAGCGATGATTTGATCAACCGTATTCTAGGCATCACCCAATATTTAGGTTTGGCGGCATGGCTCATCGGCGTCATCACCATATTTGGCTCCTCCATCGCCTTAATGAATATCATGATTGTTTCGGTAACCGAAAGAACCCGAGAAATTGGCGTTCGCAAAGCCTTGGGCGCCAAAAAATCGACCGTGGCGATACAGTTTTTTATCGAAACCCTGCTCATTGGCCAAATTGGCGGACTTGTCGGCATTATTTTTGGAATTTTAATCGGCTTTGGTATCGCCAGCGCTATCAATTTCACCTTCGTTATTCCGTGGGGCGCTATCTTTGCTGCTTTTGCTACTAGTTTCATGGTAGCCATTGTTTCTGGACTGTACCCTGCGATAAAAGCTTCAAAACTCGACCCAATTGAGGCGTTGCGATATGAATAAATAATAGGGCGTGACCCCATAAAAAAAGGGACCCACTCAGCATTCGTGCTAGTCGGTCCCTTTTTTTATGCGGTCGGGCTATACGCGCTACTTCGGTAGCCAGCTCCTATCCCTCACGCAAAAGCAAAAGATTAATGATTGAAGATTCAGGTTTTGAATCAGAAATCAAAAATCGTTAATCATCAATCAAATCTTCTTTTTGCACAAAAAAACTACTTTAAAATATTCTAGTATTTCTGTCAAATCGAGCGCAATCGAGATTCTCAAACTGTTCTCGACTGCGCTCGAACTGACAAAAAATCTATTTTACATTAAAAATCAACAATCAAATCTTTTTTTCTTGAATAAAAATCCAATTTAAATACCCCAACTCTTACTGTCAAATCGAGCGCAGTCAAGATTCATGAACTGTTCTCGACTGCGCTCGAACTGACAAAAGAACAACAGAGTAAAAATCATAGTTCAACAACTCCACCTACAAAGAAGCCAAAATCATTCTATCGTTTCCGTAAATATCTTTTCGTAATTCAACATTTTTAAAACCTAAAACTACCAACAAATCAACCGTTTCTTTGCCCAAATACTGGTTAATTTCAAAAAACAATTTCCCGCTCGGGCGCAAGCTTTTCAATGCCAACTCCCCAATTTTTCTATAAAAAATCAAAGCATCATCATCAGCTACAAACAAGGCCAAATGAGGTTCATACGCCAATACATTGTTTTTGATTTCTTGCTTTTCCAAATTCCGAACATAGGGCGGATTCGAAACAATGACGTCATAACTCGCTAACAAATCATCCGTTTCCAAAATATTTTGCAGTATCAATTGAACTTCAACTCCATTTCGTTGCGCATTTCGATGCGCAACTTTCAGCGCTTTTTCCGAAACATCAATAGCCGAAACTTTTGCCTGCTGTAAATTCTTTTTTAAACTTACCGGAATACAGCCACTCCCCGTCCCGATATCAAGAATAGAGAAATCTAGTGGTGTATCTCTTTTGGTACAATCTTGCAGGATCCACTCCACCAATTCTTCGGTTTCAGGTCTCGGAATCAACACGTTTTCATTGACTTCAAAATCCAATCCATAAAAACTAGTGGTTCCCAAAAGATATTGAATCGGAATTTCTTTTTTCAAATCACCCAAAAGATGGTTCCAAACCACAATTTGACTTTCCGAAAAAGTCAATTCGGGTTGTAACGCCAAATCAATTCGTTTGAGTTGTTGCTTGGCTTCCAAAATCAAATAGAAAAAACTTTCAGCCTCGCCTTCTCCATAAATCGGAGAAAGTTCTTGAATAAATTCTGTTCTGTACTCTTTTATCGTCATTGGGTATAGTGCATATTATCGATTCACATCGCGTTTTTGTGGTAATTATAAATCTTTCAGCATCCAAACCGGGCAACTGCTGTGTCCTGTATTCCCCATAGCGCTGCACAAATACTCGAAACCCGATTTTTTGTATAACTTTTGAGCGGCGTGCATAAACGGCATCGTTTCGAGGTAGCATTGTTCAAAACCAAAATCTTTGGCGGCTTGCAAACAAGTAGCCATCATTTCGCTACCAATTCCTTTTCCTCGAGTAGCTGGCAAAAAATACATTTTTTGCAATTCACAAATCGTTTCTTTTTCATTAGCCAAAGGAGCAACGCCACAACAGCCCACCACTTTTCCATCCAACTCCACTACAAAATATACCGACCTTGGCTTTTGATATTCCTCAAACATCAAGTCCAAATAAGGATCTTCATAAGCAGTGCCTACTTTGGGGATTTCCAATTCATCAAAAACAGCTCTTATTAGTTGTGCTACAGCGGGATTGTCTTTTTTTTCAATTTTTCTAATGGTCCAAGGTTTCATGCTGGTATGTTTCTAAAGTTAGTGTGACAAAAATAGCATAGATAATCGACAAATTAACCAAAAGTAATAAAGCATTCCATTTTAAAAAAGCAGTCACAAATTCACAAATTGCAGCTGGAAAGCTATCAAAATTGAGAGAAGGTGCACAAATAAGGAGGTTTAAAGAATTCATGGAAATGCTAACCCCTTGAAAATTGAGTTTCATAAGTGAAATACGTGGCAAAATCTTTTAAAAGCGTACACTCTGCAAAAGTAAAAAGGAATCAAACGCTCAAAAAATAGTATTTTTGCATGGTGAATAAACATGAAACCTATATAAAACGCTGTATTGAGCTGGCCAAAAATGGCTTAGGCACCACCTACCCTAACCCCATGGTAGGCAGCGTGATTGTAGCCGACGGAAAAATTATTGGTGAAGGATGGCACAGAAAAGCGGGAGAACCGCACGCCGAAGTTCATGCCATCAATAGTGTAGATGACAAATCATTACTCAAAAAAGCAACCATTTATGTGAGCCTAGAGCCCTGTAGTCATTTTGGAAAAACACCACCATGTGCCGATTTGATTGTTCGAAGCGAAATCCCAAATGTGGTTATAGGAACCGTGGATCCGAACATTCAAGTAGCAGGCAAAGGCATAGAACGTTTGAAAAACGCAGGCATTGGAGTGACCGTTGGTGTACTCGAAAAAGAATGCCAAGCGCTCAACCAACGCTTTTTTACGTTTCACAATCAAAAAAGACCTTATATCATCTTGAAATGGGCCGAAAGCCAGGATGGTTTTATCGCACCAAACCCAAACCCAGAACACCAACGAGCTCCGATTTGGATTACCAATCCCTATTCGCGACAATTGGTGCACAAATGGCGCAGCGAGGAACAAGGGATTTTGGTAGGAACACAAACAGTACTTGCTGACAATCCAAAGTTGGATACTAGAGATTGGTTTGGTCAAAATCCTACTCGGTTGATTATTGACCGAGACGGGTGCATACCAGAGGAAAGTTGCGTTTTGGATCAGAGTGTTCCTACACTCGTTTTCACTTCAAAAACCAACTTTGTTTCAAAGGATAATTGTCGTTTCGAAGCCCTTGATTTTGATAAAAACATCGTACCGCAACTCTTAGAGAAATTGTACAACCATCGCCTTCAATCGGTTATTGTGGAAGGAGGCGCCACCACAATTCAGCATTTTATCGATCTGAATTTATGGGATGAAGCTAGAATATTTGTTGGTGCTCCCTTTTTTGACGAAGGGGTAAAAGCCCCTATGATCAAGAAAGATTCAGCAGAAAAATCAACAGTGATAGGAACCGATGAACTTATAATACTTAGAAATCATGATTAATGCCATCATTTTTGATTTTGGAGATGTCTTTATCAATTTAGACAAACAAGCCACACAAAACCAACTGCAACAATTGGGCCTAACGGCTTGGCATCAAGAATTGAATGAACTAAATAGTGCTTTTGAAAAAGGGAATTGTACACGTGAGGAATTTTTAAACGGTTTTCAAAAACATGTACCCCATGCGAGTCAGGAAGCGATTTTGGCGGCTTGGAATGCCATTTTATTAGATTTTCCGTTGTATCGTTTGGAGTTTTTACAACTATTATCAAAGAACTATCGGTTGTTTTTGTTGAGTAATACCGATGCAATTCATATTAACACCTTTGAACAAAAAACAGGAAGTTCGTTTTATAGTGCTTTTTACCAATGTTTTGAGAAAGTGTATTTCTCTTTCGAAATTGGTATGAGAAAACCCGATGCAGCCATTTACCTGCATGTACTAAGAGAAAATGAATTATCACCAAAAAGAACCTTGTTTGTAGATGATAAAAAGGAAAACACGGATGCTGCTTTGGCGCTGGGAATGCAAGTATGGCATTTGGAGGTTGGAAAAGAAGATGTAGTCGATTTGTTTGAAAAGAATAGCTTGTAGTAAAACTTTAAAAAACGTTCCCCAAAAAGCAAGTTGCTCATCCTTAGCCCCGATAGCAGCGGCATCCTTTTGTGTAGCGATAGCGGAACAAAAGATATAGCGGATAGCGGGAACCCATGCCTTCAAAAACACCGTGTGATGGGCTCCATAAAAAACGCTTTGTATAAAAACGCTTTTGAAGAAGAATACCTAATGAAAGACACCTATCTCACTATTGCGCAAGCCAACGAGCCGATCCTATTTAAAGAGAAAAGCAGTAAGTTTTTTGGCTATACTTTTCCAATATGTTGCGAGGCTCAAGTAAAACCTATTATTGAACAACTCAAGAAAGAGCATCCGCATGCGGGGCATTTTTGTTATGCGTACCAAATTGGGACAGAAACAATAGCTTTTAGAGCCAATGATGATGGGGAACCGAGTAATACGGCTGGGACACCAATTTATGGACAAATACAATCTTATGGTTTGACAAATATTTTGATTGTAGTGGTTCGCATTTTTGGAGGAACCAAATTAGGGGTTGGCGGATTGATCTCGGCCTACAAAACTGCAGCACAATTGGCGATAGAAGCCAGTGAAAGCATCGAGAAAACTATTGATGTGCATTTTGTAATTACTTTTGATTATAAGAACATGAACAAAGTCATGCGCGTTATTAAAGAAAAGCAACTTCAAATTACGCATCAAGAAATGGAAATTGATCCAGAAACCACTTTGCCGATTGGCAAAATAGAATGCAGTATTCGAAAAAAAAATGCCGAAATGGTCTTCGACATTTTTGAGGGTATGTTTGA
>JBOFUD010000292.1:0-2541 GCA_051652385.1 Flavobacterium sp. | reverse complement strand
TATAGCTCAGCTGGTTAGAGCACCTGACTCATAATCAGGTGGTCCCTGGTTCGAGCCCAGGTGGGACCACTTTTACACAAAAAAAACACCCACAATATGTGGGTGTTTTTTTTGTTGGTATGCCGGGCATTATTTTTTTAGTAGAGGGCAAGTTTCGCATCAGGCCGATTTGATAGGAAGTGCGAGCATTTGGCAAGGGTGTCATCGTGAGGTAGAATCTGAATGAAGCCGTCAGTATAAGTGCAATTCCGACGCACAGAAACCAAATGTTAATTTATATTTTTTCATCCTTAATTTCATCCACAATTTCTGGATTCAGTAAGGTGGACGTATCTCCAAAGTTAGAGAAATCACCTTCTGCAATTTTGCGTAATATTCTGCGCATGATTTTGCCAGAACGGGTTTTGGGCAGTCCAGAAACAAATTGAATTTTATCAAGTTTGGCTATAGGTCCAATGTGATCCGAAATGTATTGATTGATTTCTTTACTTAAATTGTCGCGATCACGGTATGTTCCTGTTTCTTTTAGAATTACAAAACCATACAGCGCATTTCCTTTTACATCGTGCGGGAAACCAACAATGGCCGATTCAGCTACGGCAGGATGTTCATTGATGGCGTCTTCTATTGGAGCTGTTCCTAAATTATGCCCGGAAACAATGATCACATCGTCTACGCGACCGGTAATTCTATAATACCCCACTTCGTCTCTAAGTGCCCCATCACCCGTAAAATATTTACCTGGAAAGGCGCTAAAATACGTTTCTTTATAGCGTTGATGATCTCCCCAAATAGTTCGTGCAATACTTGGCCACGGGAATTTAATGCACAAACTTCCGGTGATTTGGTTGTCTTCGATTTCGTTTCCTTTCTCATCCATCAAAACAGCCTGAATTCCGGGAAGTGGTAGGGTAGCATAGGTCGGTTTTGTAGGTGTAACAAAAGCGATAGGCGAGATTAAAATTCCTCCCGTTTCGGTTTGCCACCACGTATCGACAACTGGGCATCTTTTGCCTCCCACGTGATCGTTGTACCAGTGCCATGCTTCTTCGTTGATGGGTTCGCCTACCGATCCAATTACTTTTAGTGAGGCCAACGGGTATTTTTGAACATATTCAAGATTTTCTTTGGCTAGGGCTCTAATGGCGGTTGGTGCGGTATAGAAATGAGTGATTTGGTGTTTTTCTATTACTTCCCAAAAACGGCTAAAATTAGGATATGAAGGAACGCCCTCGAACATTACCGTAGTCGCTCCGTTTAATAATGGACCATATAAAATGTAAGAATGTCCTGTTATCCAGCCAATATCTGCCGTGCACCAAAAAACATCGTTGTCTTGATAGTTGAATACGTTTTTGAAAGTGTAAGCCGTGTACACCATGTAACCTGCAGTGGTGTGCACCATTCCTTTGGGTTTTCCGGTAGATCCCGAGGTGTATAAAATAAATAAAGGATCTTCTGCATCCATGATTTCAGCTACATTAGTATCGGAGGCTTTGTCTAGTAAAGGTTGCAACCATAAATCTCTGCCGTCTTGCATGTACACTTCGGTATGGGTTCGTTTGGCGACTAATACTTTAGCGACACAAGAACATTTTTTTAAGGCTTCATCAATAATTTCTTTAAGATCGATGGTTTTGTTGCCGCGAAATCCACCATCTGAAGTGATGACTATTTTGCATTCGCTATCATTGATCCTGGCAGCTACAGCCGAGTCCGAAAAACCAGCGAAAACCACGGAATGTATGGCTCCAATTCGAGCGCATGCCAATACTGAAACCGCCAATTCTGGAATCATGGGAAGATAAATACAAACGCGATCTCCCTTTTGAATACCTTGATCGAGCAACACATTGGCCATTTTGTTTACCCGCTCCGAAAGCTCGTTGTAGCTGATATGCAATGCTTGTTCAGTAGGGTCATTGGATTCGAAGATGATAGCGGTTTTATCACCACTTCGAGCCAAATGACGATCGATACAGTTTTTGGTAATGTTTACTTTGGCATTTACAAACCATTTAATGTCGGCTTCGGCCATGTTAAAATCGATTACTTTTTCCCATTCTTGGTACCATACAAAATTTTCGGAGGCAATTTTATCCCAAAATTTTCTCGGTTCGCGAATGGATTTCTTATAGTGTTTAAAATATTCTTCAAGGGTGTTGATTTTGAAATAACTCATTTTTTTGGTTTTTAGTTATAGTAATTCGTGTACGTGTTCTATTAGTTTTTTTACGGAGAAAGGTTTTAAGACGTATAAGTCGGCGCCCAATGCCAATCCTTTTTCGATATCTTTTTCTTTGTTTTTGGCTGATAAAAAAATGACCTTACAGTGGTTTAATTTTTCGTTTTTTTTAATTTGCCGCAACGTTTCATAACCGTCTACCAAAGGCATCATAATGTCTAGAATAATAAGGTCGGGTTGTTGTTTTTGCAAAATATCTAGTGCTTCTTGACCGTCTCTTGCTACAAAAACTTGAAAATTATTCTTGGTGAACGTATACTCTAATGCCATTAGAATATTGGGTTCGTCGTCTACTA
>JBOFUD010000291.1:0-3853 GCA_051652385.1 Flavobacterium sp. | reverse complement strand
ATTGCCACAGGAATTAGCTCGAAAAAATTTCCTAATGATTCGACAGATACTGTAAGGCTTCTATTTAAATTTTCAACTTCCATAATGGTATTTGAGCTATATTTCTTCGATGGGGCTTCGTCTTTTATCTTTCAATTTTTTGAAATGTGAAGGCGATAAACCAGTGATTTTTTTGAACTGACTGGACAAATAAGCCACACTGCTGTAGCCCATTTTCCAGGAGATTTCGGTAATATTTTGCTCTCCGTAAATGATTAATTCCTTGATTCGTTCAATTTTGTGAGCGATAATAAAATGCTCGATGGTAGTGCCTTGAACTTCGGAAAACAAATTGGCTAGGTAGGTGTAATTATGGTTAAGCTTTTCGGCTAGGTAATCGGAAAAGTTTATTTTGATCGGTTCTTCACTATGGTGCACCATTTGAACAATTATATTCTTAATTTTTTCGATCAGAATAGCTTTTTTGTCGTCCATTAATTCAAATCCGGCCTCTACTAATCCAAGTTTTAATAATTCTCGTTTTTCGGGATCGATATTTTCCATAATTTCGACCACGCCCAAATCGACCATTATAAAATGTAATTCGAGTTTTTTGAGTTCCTCTTTCACTGCAAGTTTACAGCGGTTACTGACCATATATTTGATGTATAACTTCAAAATAATCACATTTAGTTTGTTTAACCAAATATGAGATTGTTTCACCACTTTTTGTTGTACTATATCTTAAATGTGTTATACAATTCCGATATTCTCGAGTGCATTTCGCCTTTTATCCTTTAATTGCTTAAAAAAACTGGGCGTAAGTCCCGTCACTTTTTTAAACTGACGAGATAAGTGAGCCACGCTACTATAATTTAATATATAGGAGATTTGAGTCAGGCTGAGCTCATCATAGATCAACAATTCTTTAACGCGTTCAATCTTGTGCGCAATAATAAACTGCTCAATTGTAATGCCCTTAACCTCTGAAAATATTTTAGAAATATGTGTGTAATCTTGACCTATTTTCTCACTGATATAGTCGGAATAGTTCAGTTTAGGTTGTTCATCTGCGTAATGAACCATTTCGATAATTATATTTTTGATTTTTTCTATGAGGATCGATTTTTTGTCATCCATCAATTCTAAACCTGCTTTTAATAAGGCGAGTTTTAGTTTTTCTCGCTGTACCAAGGTCAACTCTTCCATGATTTCGGCCGTTCCCAATTCTAGAATGAAGCAATTAATTCCAAGTTTTCTCAACTCTTCTTTAACTACCATTTTGCAGCGGATACTGACCATATACTTAATGTAGAGTTTCATGTATGAATTATTTTTTTACTAATTAATCCAAATCAAAATTTTAAAGTTAGTCTTCATAACCGCTTTTTATAATTGTCGAAATCATTTTGAATTGCACATTGGCATTGAAACAATGTCGCGCATGTGCCGGAATTATAATCCCTTGTCCTAAAGAAAGTTTGTGTTTCCTTTCGTTTATTATAATTTCGGCAGTACCATCTATTATTTGAATATAATTGTCAAATGGTGAGGTTTTTTCGGCCAATTCTTCTCCAGCATCAAAAGAGGATGCCGTTATATTTCCCGTAGTTTTTTTTATGATCGTTTTACTTAAAACCGCATTTGGTATGTATTGCACAATTTCTACAATGATATGCGATTTTTCTTTATCAATTTCTAGATTGTCCATTAGCTTTTAGGAAGTAGTTTCCATTTTAATTCAAATCCCGCAATAAGCGATCGTGTTGAAAAAAGAATTCCTACGCAAATGTGAGGCTTTATATCGGTTAAACCCAGAATCCGTATTAGAAATCTGCTACATCTGATTTACTTCACCATTTTTATATTTATTAGCGGAGTTCCCTTCTTAAAAAATAGTCCGTGAGCTCTTGTTTTTGTTGAATAATTCAGTTTCGCAATGAAGTCTACTGCGGATCTGGGTTAAAATCACAAAAAATGCCCCAAATAAAAACTTATTTGGGGCATTTATACTTTCTTAAATGGTGTTTTTAATTTAAAAGTTCCGAAAAACTACCTCAATCCTGCTAAACTTTGTTCGATTGTGGCAATTTTTGCCAAGGCATCGGCTTCTTTCTTACGTTCTATTTCAATCACTTTTGCTGGAGCACCCGCTACAAATTTGTCATTAGCCAATTTTCCTTGTACCGATTTCAAAAATCCTTTGGTGTATTTTAATTCTTCTGTCAGTTTCTCAATTTCGGCTTCCACATCAATGTTACCGGTAATAGGAATAAAATATTCATTGGATTTTACTCTGAAAGATAAGGCTCCCTCTACTTTATTTGAAACATATTCTAATGAAGTAATATTTCCTAATTTGGCCACAACAGCATCAAAATAAGTGGACGATTGCTCGTTGTTGACCACTTTCAACTCGATAGCTTCTTTAAATGGAATGTTCTTGTCTTTACGAATCGTTCTAATTCCAGAAATCACCTCGATAGCGTGATCAAAATCGAGAATTAAAGACGCATTGAACGATTGCATCTCTGGCCAATTTGAAACAATCAAGGCCTCTTCTTTACTTCTATCAGCAATTAAGTGCCAAATTTCTTCCGTTAAAAACGGCATAAATGGATGCAACAATTTCATGTTGTTTTCTAACATTTCGATGGCTTTATCAAACGTAGCTTTGTCGATGGGTTGCTGATACGAAGGTTTGATCATTTCTAGAAACCAAGAACAAAAATCATCCCAAACCAATTTGTAAATCCCCATCAAAGCATCTGAAATTCTGTATTTTTCAAAGTTATCTTCAATCTCGGCTAGGGTTTGTTGCACTTTGGCTTCATACCATTCAATGGCTACTTTTGAAGATTCTGGTTGCGGAATCGTTTCTGAAACTTCCCAACCTTTAATCAGTTTGAAAGCGTTCCAAATTTTATTCGTAAATCCTTTTCCTTGGTTGCACAATTCTTCATCAAACATAATGTCGTTTCCTGCAGAAGCACTCAAAAGCAATCCCACACGAACACCATCGGCACCAAATTTTTGGATTAATTCTAAAGGTTCAGGAGAATTTCCTAAAGATTTAGACATTTTTCGACGCTGTTTATCGCGCACCAATCCAGTTAAATACACATTGGTAAATGGTTTTTTATCGGTATATTCATAACCTGCAATAATCATTCTGGCGACCCAGAAAAACAAAATATCGGGACCCGTAACCAAATCATTGGTCGGATAATAATATTTAAAATCTTCACTTTCTGGATTCATAATTCCGCCAAAAACAGACATCGGCCACAACCAAGAGGAGAACCAAGTATCTAAAGCATCGGCATCTTGTGTAAGGTTGCTAATTGTTAGTTGTTGGTTGTTGGTTTTTTCTTTGGCCAAAACCAAAGCGTCTTCAATATTCTCTGCAACCACGAAATCTTCTTTACCATCGCCGTAGAAATAGGCAGGAATTTGTTGTCCCCACCACAATTGACGCGATATATTCCAATCCCGAATATTGTTCAACCAATGGGCATAGGTATTATTGAAACGGGCTGGATGTAATTTGACCTCGCCATCAACCAAAACCGATTGAATCGCTGGTTTTACCAGATCTTCCATTTTCAAAAACCATTGATCGGATAATCTTGGTTCGATTACAGCTTTGGTTCTTTCAGAAGTTCCTACTTTATTAAGATGCGTTTCGGTTTTAGCCAAAGCACCAATTTCTTCTAATTCTTTGGCAATTTCGGTACGCACCACAAAACGATCTTTTCCTTGATAATGCAAACCAAAACTGTTCAGCGTGGCATCATCGTTAAAAATATCGATAATTTCTAAGTGGTGTTTTTCACCCAACGTTTTATCGTTCATATCGTGCGCAGGAGTCACT
>JBOFUD010000290.1:0-9315 GCA_051652385.1 Flavobacterium sp. | reverse complement strand
ACTGAATTATTCAATAAAAACAAGAGCTCACGGACTATTTTTGAAGATGTAATACTTTTGTATTTTGAATTTAAAAATAGGAGTAAGTTCTTGGTTTTGAAGAAGAATTCAGTTGTAGTAGATTTCTAATGCGGAATCTGGGATTATGAAACCAAATAAGAATTAGCTAGTATAAAACTGATTTTTTATCGGAAATAATGTTTTAAAAAGTTACTTTTGCACCGCAGACCGCCTTATCGTCGTTCCGTTTTCGGGAGGGAGGAAAGTCCGGACACCAAAGAGAAGCATAGCGGGTAATCCCCGTCGGTTCGAGCAGTCGAATTAGGACAAGTGCAACAGAAAGTATGTACAGGTAAGGCTGTAGTGAAACCAGGTAAACTCTATGCGGTGAAATATCAAGTATATCAGCATTTAAGGGCTTCTCGTTCGTTGCTGAAGGGTAGATAGCTTGAGCTTGCAAGCAATTGCAAGTCTAGATAAATGATAAGGGTTTCGAGTAATCGAGATACAGAATCCGGCTTATAGGTCTGCATTTTTAAAACAAAAAAGCCTCTGATTTTCAAAGGCTTTTTTATTTTTTATTCTTCTGAATGGATGGCTTGAAAATTGCTACCTCCCAATTCTTCATCTTCATCGGTATTGTTGAATTCAAAGAAACTAAAAAAGGAACCACCATAACTTTTTTGAAACGAAAAATTATCCAAATGTTCCATTTTAGTGTACTTAGAATGCTCGATGACCATCATCCCATCTTCGTTAAGCAGGTTTTTTTCGAAGACCAAAAGAACGACTTTTTCAAAAGTAGCTTGATCTAAACCGTAAGGAGGATCGGCAAAAATGATATCGTAGGATGTTTTGCAATTTGCTAAAAAAGTAAACACATCACTCTTGGTTGGCGCAATGGTAAAATCAAATTCTGCTGTGATTTGTTTTATAAATTTTACGCAACCAAAATCTCCATCTACTGCTGTAATAGGATAACAGCCTCTTGACGCAAATTCGTAACTGATGTTTCCGGTTCCTGAGAACAAATCCAAAATTTTCAATCCTTCAAAGTTGAAATGATTGTTCAAAACATTGAACAAAGCTTCTTTGCTCATGTCGGTCGTTGGTCGAACTGGAAGATTTTTGGGTGGCTGTATGCGTCTTCCTTTGTGTTTTCCTGAAATGATTCTCATGAGTTAAAAAGTATAAAATGTTGTCTGTTGATGGCTTCTGAAAAGGTGTTGTTTCGTTGTAAACTGCTTACATCAAATAGCGAAATATTTCGAACATATGTGTAAGCTATTTGGTAATATGGGCTCGTTTCTGTAAGTGTTCCCACTATTTCAAGCGGAAAATTTTCGGGATTTAGACTCAATTGTTCCGCTGTGAAGAGGATGTAATACAAGAAATCTTCTGGTGAAGAATATTCAAAAGAGTTAAAAAGTAATAATTGTTGGTTTTGAACGACTATAATTTCAAAATGACCAGTATTAAAATGAATCACCATTTTTTTTGTATCATTATTTTTGGAGGCTTCTAAAACTTTGGTTACCAAAATACTGTTGGCGTGTTTGTAGTCAAAAGTGCCAAACTGATCAATGAAAAAATTGTTGATATTTACATACGGGATATAAACCGTATTCATCTCATGATTTTTTATGGTATCATAAGCAAAAAAGTCTGTATCAAATACTTTGGTGTTGTATTGTAAGTAACTTCCTAAATAGTTTTCATCAAACAAAGCCGTGGGTACAAAAGTAGCCAGACTATTATTGTGAATTATAGTAATCTCGTCATAAGAGTCTTTCAAAGCTGGGAAATCATTAAAGGCTTCCGTAAAAAGTTCTTCTATTTTGAGTGCTTTCTTTGCCTTATCAAAAAGAACTTCATTGCAAGAAACAATTTTTGAATGTAATGTATCAAAACAACAAAATGATAGGCCCGTCAATGAAACCTGAATAGCCAGTTTATTGTATTTTTTCTCCGTTATATTCATTTTTTAATTGCTATTGATGTTTAACAAACTTACAAATTTTAAAAACAATTTCTATTTTTGAAATTGTTTTCTATTTCTAACTTATAAATTTTTACGGTTTAGTAATGATTTGTTAAAAAAAGAATCTCAACACCATTTTAGGTCTTGAGATTCCATTTTTTTTTGAGTAATGATCAGATAATTGCTAAATTACCGAAGGGATGCACCTAATTCGGTTTCGAAATTTTGCTGCAATTTATTCATTATTTTATCAATTTGAGCCTCTTCCAATGTTTTAGTTTCGTCTTGAATAATGAAACTTAAGGCATACGATTTTTTGCCTTCTGGCAAATTATTACCTTCGTAAACATCAAATAAGCTAATTTCTTTTAGTAATGATTTCTCTGTCTGACGCGCAATTTTATACAAAGTGTCATATGTTACATTAGAATCCAATAGCAAGGCTAAATCTCTACGGACTGCTGGATATTTGGGTATATCTGTGAATTTTATTTTACTACTTACCAATTTTAAAACCAAAGCCCAATTGAAATCAGCAAATAAAATTTCTTGTTTAATGCCAAAATGTTTGAGAATAGACTTTTTAACAACACCAAATTCTACTAAAATTTCTTGACCAATTCCCAATGCAATTCCTTCTGAAAACACATCCGATGTTACAGGAATACAGGCAGCTTTTTGGATACCAAACTTATCAAGAATCGCCATTACATAGCCCTTAAACAGAAAGAAAGTGGAAGGTTGCAATGAATTATTCCAATTTTCTTGATTTCTATTTCCTGTTTGAAATAACGTAAGATGTTTTTTTTCTTCGTATCCAGTAGGATAATTATGGTAAGATTTTCCGAATTCAAACAATTTTAAATCGGTATTTTTTCTATTGATGTTGTACGCCAAGGCTTCTAATCCTGAAAACAATAAAGATTGACGCATCGTGGCCAAATCACTACTCAACGGATTAAGCATGGTCACGTTGTGTTCCTCTTGCAGTACTTCCGAAAGTTGAGCGTAGGTGGCAGTTGTTAGCGAATTGGCCATCATTTCATGAAACCCTTGAGCATTCAATTGTGAGGCAACCGTGTTTTGTACTTTATAATCCTCTGTTCGGGGCGCGTTGGCCACTGAGGCATTAAGTTTTTTGGATGTAGTTATGTTATTGTATCCGTAAACTCTAAGAATTTCTTCAATAACATCAATTTCACGCTGAACATCTACCCTGTAAGCAGGTATAATCAAACCTAAACCGGCATCGGTAACACTGTTGACTTTAATTTCTAAAGAAGCTAAGATTTGTTTGATGGTGTCTTTTGGGATTTCTTGACCAATGATTTTGGCAACTTTATTGAAATTTAAAAACACAGCAAAATCTTCTGCTTTTTTAGGATATATGTCGATTATATCAGCGGTAATTTCTCCACCCGCTACTTCTTGAATTAAAAGTGCGGCTCTTTTTAAAGCGTATTCGGTAATTGTAGGATCGATACCACGTTCAAAGCGAAAGGAAGCATCGGTATTTAATTGATGTCTTTTGGCTGTTTTTCTTATACTTACAGGATTGAAATAAGCACTTTCTAAGAAAATTGAGGTAGTGTATTCTGTCACGCTTGATTTTTTTCCGCCAAAAACACCGGCTATGCACATAGGGCCTTTGTCATCACAAATCATTAAATCTTCCTCGTGCAAGGTTCTTTCTACATCATCCAAAGTGATGAATTTAGTTCCCGCTTCGAGTGTTTTTACTTGTATTTTTCCGTTAATTTTGTTGGCATCAAAAGCATGTAACGGTTGACCTAGATCATGTAAAACATAGTTTGTAACGTCGACAATATTGTTTTTAGGATTGATTCCAATAGCTTTTAAACGATTTTGTAACCATGCTGGCGAACTTTTTACGGTAATTCCAGAGATTGTAACGCCGCAATATCTTGGGGCTAATTTGCTCTCTTTTACGTCAATATCAATTTTTAGGATTCTTTTGTCTACTCTAAAATTACTCACAGATGGAGTGATCAATTCTACATTTAGTCCACTTTGTATCAATCCTGCTCTGATATCGCGGGCTGTTCCTAAATGGCTCATGGCATCGGCTCTATTTGGTGTAAGTCCAATTTCAAAAACCTCATCATTTTCAATGTTAAAAACCTTAGCCGCTTTTGTACCTGCTTTTATGTTTTCGTCTAAAACCATGATGCCATCATGACCTTCGCCAAGTCCTAATTCATCTTCAGCACATATCATTCCGTGGCTTTCTTGACCTCTAATTTTACCTTTTTTTATGGTAAAAGGATTTCCTTCCTTATCATACAAAATAGTGCCAATAGTAGCTACAGGGACTTTTTGTCCTGCATCGACATTACTCGCTCCACAAACAATTTGTACCGGAATACCATCGCCTAAGTCGACTGTGGTAACTTTTAAACGATCGGCGTCAGGATGCGGTACACAAGTCAATACATGCCCAACCACTATACCTTCTAATCCTCCTTTAACTGATTGATATTTGTCAACCATTTCAACTTCTAGACCTAAATCTGTTAGCAAAGCAGCCGTTTCTTCAGAATTCCAATCAATTTTGATGAATTGTTTTAACCAATTGTATGATATCTTCATGTGTCATTTTAAATAAGGCTGCAAATATAAGGATTGCTCTTTGGAGTGAGAAACATTTTTCTTTTTTTTTGGAATTTGCTTCTTCTAAAGGGGAGGTACACCACCAAATATATGATGCAAAGTGATTTCTTCTTTTTGTTATCGTAATAATTGGGCTTGGTCAAGAAGCTGCCTATGGTTCAAAAAAGAAGATGAAAAGCTGCGAACATCTAAAAGGTCATTGTTCCTGCCAATTCTTTCAAAGCAATTTCAGATAGTTTGGCTTGGTATTTTGCATTGCTATTTCTCACAATTGCATTGACATAATTCAACTGTGCGGCTCTAAATTCGATAGTGGTAATGGTACCAATTTTTAGTTTATCGATCGTTATGGCAAGATTTTGTTTTGCAATTGCTTCGTTATTTTGTTCCAAACTTATTAATTGTAAATTCGTTAAATAGGTTTGGTAAAAAGTCGACAATTGCGATTCTAAAAGTTGCGATTGTTGTTCGATGGCGAGTTTAGTATTTTCAACTTCCAATTTGGCAATTTTTTCATTTCTATTCTGCGCAAAACCATCAAATACATTTAAAGTTGCCGTGAATCCATAATTAAATCCCCTAGCCGAAGATTCCGTTGTGAATCCTAAACTCGAGACGGTATTTTGAAAATTATAACCTGTACTTACACTAACATTGGGATATCGCGCTGCTTTCACTTGCTTGAGTTGCAATTCGGATACATTTTTGGCGATGATTTGTGTCTGTAACTGCGGATTTTGTTTTTTAGCCAATTCAATCAATTCGAGCAGCAACAATGAATCATCCACTTTGACCTCATTTAAAACCATGAAATTGGTGGTAACCGCGCGTGCTAAAATCAAATTTAGTTTAATTTTTGTATTGCTAATTAATTCTTTTTGCCTCAACAACGTCACTTTGTCGGTATTCAAATCTACTTGCGCATTCAAAACCTCCAATTTTGACGCTTTTCCAATTTTAAATCGATTTTCGGCCAATTGAACACGCTGCGACGAAATTAACAACGTACTGTCAATGGCCGATAACTGCTGTTGCTGTTGTACCAAATCAAAATAAGTGGCGTTTACCTCAGCAATTTTCAACAAAATGGTTTGCTTTAATTGTGTTTCTCCCAATTTTTGCAATTCCTTCAATTGATCGAATCTCGCAAACATTCTAAAGCCATCAAACACTGTCCAATCCAAACTTACGCCGTAATTCATACTGTTGTTTTTGGCATCTTTCAATGAATTTACTTGCCCCGATTGCAAAGTTTGGGACGTATTTTGCACCCTATTATTATCAATAAACGATCCTGTAATGGAAGGCAGCATTCCCGCATTCCCCTCCGAAACATTTACTTTATCAATACTTAAACTGTTTTTTGCAATTTTTATCTCAAAATTATTATCCAAAGCAATCGCAACGGCATCACTGATCGTCAAAAGATCTTGACCATTTGCCAACGGACCAAAGCCCAATAACAACAACAAAAACGGAATTATTTTACTTTTCATTTCTTATTTCAACTATCCTATTAATTCATTATTCTATACTAGGAGCACCACATTGGTTGTCACAATACCAGTTGTCCCGCTATCCGCTCTATCTTTTTTTATTTTTCTTATCAGAAAAAACACAAAAAGGATGCCGCTACACACGAGCGAAGCGAACTGGCGAAGCAATCGGGGCTATGTCAGACGTTTTTTTTCATAAAACGTTTACAAAAAAACACAAGACAACTATTTTGATTCGGCTTCATATTCTGCAATATGATCAAATTCAGGATAATGTTTTCGTGCTTTCGACCACATCAAATACAAAGCAGGAATTACAAAAAGCGTCAAAATCAACGAGAAAATGGTGCCTCCCACAATCACAACTCCCATACCAATTCTACTAGTCGACGCCGCGCCAAGCGACAAAGCAATAGGTAAAGCTCCCAATGAAATCGCCAAACTCGTCATCAAAATCGGACGTAAACGCGCTTCCGAAGCTTCCATAATCGCCTCAAATTTTGGTTTGCCTTGCTCTCGTAATTGATTGGCAAATTCCACAATCAAAATACCGTTTTTGGTCACCAAACCAATCAACATTACCGTGCCAATCTGGCTAAAAATATTCCAACTTTGATTGAACAACCAGAGCGAGAATAAAGCCCCAGCCACCGCCATTGGAACCGTTAAGATAATAATAAACGGATCTACAAAACTCTCGAACTGTGCCGCCAGAATCAAAAAGATCAAGATTAAAGCCAGTCCAAAAGCAAAAGTTGTATTCGAGCTACTTTCAACAAAATCTCGAGATTCTCCACCCAAATCAGTCGTAAAAGTATCGTCTAAAACTTTGGCTTTTATCCGATTCATCGCCTCAATTCCTTCTCCTAAACTTTTGCCAGGTGCCAATCCTGCCGAAACAGTGGCCGACATATAACGGTTGTTATGATACAATTGCGGCGGATTACTTTGTTCCTCAATCGTCACCACATTATCCATTTGAATCAATTCGCCTTTGTTGTTTTTGACAAACATAGAGGTAATATCCAAAGGTTTGGTGCGATCCTCTTGGTTGAATTGCCCAATGACTTGGTATTGCTTTCCATTTTGCATAAAATAACCAAAACGCTGTCCGCTCAACGAAAGTTGCAACGTTTGTGCAATATCCAAAACCGAAATCCCAAGACTTTCTGCTTTTTCTCTGTCGATGGTTACATTAATTTCGGGTTTGTTGAATTTTAGGTTCACATCTGTTATCGCAAAAGTGGGATCTTTGGCGGCTTCTTCCATGAATAAAGGAATTTTCTCTTCCAATTTTTTGAAATTAGGCGCCTGAATAATGTATTGAATAGGTAGTCCACCACGACGGTTTACAGCAATGGTGGGTTGTTCGATAACGGCAGTTTTGGCCTCTGGAAATTGTTTGGTCAATTTGGTCAATTGTTCGGCGATTTCTTTTTGGGAACGCTTTCTTTCTTCGGTACTTTTCAAGGCAATACGTACACGACCACTATTTACAGTAGAGGCTCCAAATCCAGGCGATGTAATGATAAGGGATACATTTTTTTCTGGAATCGAATCATCGACAATTTTTGAAATTTCTTGCATAAATCGATCGGTGTATTCATATGATGCACCTTCGGGAGTAGTCATCGACATCACAATAGCGCTACGATCGTCATAAGGAGCGGTTTCTTTTTTCAAAAGCGAAAAGAACAAGTAAATTAATCCAAAACAAGCTATTAGAATTGGAAAACTCAGCCATTTCTTTTTCATAAAACGGCCTAAGGATTCGGCATAACCGCTATTTAATTTTTCAAAATAAGGTTCGGTGGCCACATAGAATTTTGATTTCTTTTGAATGCCACCTTTCATCAAATAGGCATTAAGCATAGGGGTTAAGGTTAAAGAAACAAAAGCCGAAATCAACACCGCAGCGCCAATAACCACGCCGAATTCTCGAAACAATCGACCCACAAATCCTTCCAGAAATATCACAGGAAGAAACACCGCAGCCAAGGTTATCGAAATCGAAATTACCGCAAAAAAGATTTCGTTCGATCCTTTGATGGCGGCTTCAATTGGCGACATGCCTTCTTCTACTTTTTTGTAGATGTTTTCGGTAACGACAATTCCGTCATCTACCACTAATCCGGTGGCCAAAACAATGGCTAACAGGGTGAGAACATTAATAGAAAATCCAAAAAGCCACATGATAAAAAAAGTAGCGATAAGCGAGACAGGAATGTCAATTAGCGGACGAAATGCAATACCCCAATCTCTAAAAAAGAGGAATATAATTAGAATTACCAGTACGATCGAAATTCCGAGGGTTTCGGCTACTTCAACGACCGATTGTTTGACAAAAATGGTACTATCAATAGCAATATTTAATTGAATATCTTTGGGTAAATCCTTTTTAAGGGCGTCATAAACTTTGTAAAATTCTTTTGAAATATCCAAATAATTAGCACCCGGAAGCGGTACAATCGCAACACCCAGTAGGGGTAATCCGGATTGACTCATTTTTGTTTCCAAATTTTCTGGACCTAGTTCCGCATTACCGATGTCGCTAAGACGCACAATTCTTTCGCCTTCACTTCGAATAATGATGTTGTTGAATTCCTCAGGTTTAGAAAGATTTCCAACAGTTTTTACCGTCAAATCGGTATTGTTCCCCGTTAGTTTACCCGAAGGTAATTCTACGTTTTGCTTGTTTAAAGCGGTGCGCACTTCCGAAACGGTACAGCCATAAGCTGCAAGTTTTACGGGATCAATCCACAAGCGCATGGCGTATCTTTTTTGTCCCCAAATTTGTACGCCACTCACTCCAGGAATCGTTTCCAGTCGTTGTGCAATCACATTTTCGGCATAATCACTCAATTCCAAAGCATCTCTCGAATCACTTTGAACGGTCATGGAGATAATAGATTCTCCGTTGGCATCGGCTTTAGATACGACGGGCGGGGCGTCAATATCCTGAGGTAAACTTCGTACGGCTTGCGATACTTTGTCACGCACATCATTGGCCGCTTCTTCTAGGTTTTTGTTTAAATCAAACTCAATCGTAATGTTACTACTTCCTTGTATGCTTGAAGAAGTTACGTTTCGAATTCCATCAATTGCATTAATGGCTTTTTCTAGAGGTTCCGTAATTTGAGATTCGATAATATCAGAATTGGCACCAGTATAATTGGTTCTTACGGATACTTGAGCAGGATCGATAGA
>JBOFUD010000289.1:0-4831 GCA_051652385.1 Flavobacterium sp. | reverse complement strand
AAACGAGTTATTATTAACCGTTACCTCTTCACTACTTTCAAAAGCTTCGTCAAAAGTCTTATTTACAGAAAACTTGGTAATTAGTTCTAAATCTAAATCCAGAGGAGAAAATTTAATCGATATATTTTGTTTTTCTTTTTTAACATTTTCGGGAAAATCTTCAATTTGATATCCCATTTCATTGAAAACAGCGACTAACTTTTTAAAATTAAGTTCTGTGGTTTCAATCCAAAAATCTACATCAGATGAATGGCGTTGATACCCATAAAAGTTTACAGCTCCACCCCCAACCATGAGCATACGAACTTTGTGTTTATTCGCAATTGCAATAAACTGATTAATATTTTCTTCCCACTTGTGAGGCATCCTCCGTTTTTTTTAAAATAAAATTAGTGCTTTTCTTTACTTTCTTTTTAATTGGAAATTCCTGTATTTTCTCCATTAAACGCAAAAAGCTATAAAAGCGTTCACTTTTAGATAATTTCAAAAAATCATCTATTTGTTTTTTATTGCTTTCTTCTTTGGTTTGAAAAAAAAGTTCCATGACTACTGATTATTTTAGAGTAATTAGCCTAATTAAGTCTTTATGCTATCCTTTTTTACTATCTGATTCAAATCACAAACAGGTTGATTTTGATTTAATGTTCCGAAATCAATTCCAATTCGGTTCTGAAAGCGAGCATTTTATCTCCAAATAATTGCAATCCTTCTTCGCGCAACGCAGGCGCATGGTCTTGATAGTATTGTTGCAAGGTTTCTCTGCTATCGGTGGTGTATTGAACCGAATACGTCAACCCTCCCATTTCCTCTTCGACCAATACGCGAACCATTCTTGCATTTGTAAATTTGCCCGTGGCTATCATTTCGGGAATGTGCTTGTGCTGCATCCAAATCATCCATTGGTCGTGTACACTTTCGTGAATATTGATGGTAACGTTGTAAATAATCATCTTTTGTTGTTTAATCGGTTAATGTTTGCACGTTGATTTGTATAATCGGTTAACCGAATCAACGTGTAAACTCTTTTACAAATTCGTATCGCCTCTTAATTCCCTGAATTTTTTCCTGGCCTCCACAAAATAAATGCTGTCTTGATGGTTGAAAATCATTTTCTCATACAGCGGTTTTGCTTTTTCGGGGTCGTTCAAGTATTTTACATACAGTTCGGCGGCAAAAAACAAGGCTTCGTCACTATAAATTCCGTCGCTGTGTTGGGCAATGATCGTGTGATATTGTTTCAATGCCAAAGTATACTTTGCGTTTAATTGGTATAATTTTCCCAATCGCAAAAGTGTTACTGCTTCTATTTCCTGTCCCTTAAATTGCTGCAGCATTGTTTCAAAATGAGCAACCGCCTCGTCATTTCGCTTTTGATACATCAAATAATCGCCCTTGGCAAATTGCTTCAAAGCCGTTTGGGTCGAATCGGCAACAGTATTGTCATTAATTAATAAAAAATATTCCAACGCATCATTGGCGATGAGTTGGGTATTGGCTGATTTCAATTCTTTAAATTGTTTTAAAGCCCACTCAAAATCAGCTTTAAAATAACTCGTTTTGGCTGCTTTTAAGCTGGCTTCATGCGCCATCACATCGTTTTTTAAGTCCAATTCTATTTGAGAATAATACAGTAAAGCTTGGTTATACTTTTCTTCCAATAAAAAAATATCGGCTAACTCCATTTTGGCTTCCGCAATTTGATAGTCGTTTAATGGAAGTGTCAATGCTTTGTTGATAATTATCTTGGCTTCTTCTGGTTTTTTAAGGTTAAAAGCTGTGAAGTGCGCTTGAATCAACTGCAAATGCAACGTAAACGGATTGATTTCAAATTCGCTTAACAAGCGATTAAGTTGCACGGCTATGGAGGCATAATCAGTCGGCTTTGCGGCATCCAATTTCATTTCGATTAGGTAAGTATTGGCTTGAATGCGTGTTTCTAGATCCTTGGTGTTGGCTAGAACGAATTCCAGAATTTCCACAGCGGCTTCGGTTTGCTCTTCCTCAATGGCCATTTGACCCAAATTGACAATTTCAGCTAATGATTCTGGATTGCGTTTATAAATGGCTTTTTCCTGAATAAAGGCTTTACCAAATTCTTTTTGCTGCACATAAAACCAACTCAAGTACTGATTCCAAAAAACATCTTGCGCCTTTTGAGTACGTAAAATCAGAGCCTTTTTTAAAGCATCGGCAAACGAAACATCGGCTTCATCAGTTAGATAACGAGACAATTGGTGCTGAATTAAACTTGAATTCTGAGGGTTGATCATCGCCTCGTCAAGAAAGGTTGTGATCATCAAGTCGGTTTTGCCTAATTGCCCATAAAGCAAGGCCATTTGGTAATTAAAATTAAACGTAGGCTCTAATTCGGCAGCCAATTGATAGGCCCTTACGGCATAATCTAACAGTACTTTTTTCTCAAAAGCGTTGGCAACACCATAGACCTCGTTGGGATTTTTACGAATGCTTTCGAGGGCTTGCTCATAAAAACTTTTGGCTTTGGCTGCGTTTTTTTGCAATTGCCAATTGTACCCCATTTCGACCAACAAAAAAGCTTGTTTGTATTTAGAATACCGTGTTTGAATGCTTTTTTCGGCCAGTTCAAACTGTTGCAATTGCTGATAACAATCGATCGTTCTTAGAAAATATTGGGAATTTTGAGGAATGCTTTTCAGTACTTCTTCATAGCCAACTTTGGCTTTTTCAAAATCGCCTTTTTCATAATAATATTGCGCCAATTGTTCATTTTGAGAAAAACAAATCCATGAAAAAAACAGCGTGATATGTAGAAAGAGTTTCTTCATTGGTTCAATTTTTTCAATAGGCACTATTTATATGAAAAGGGAAGTGAACGCAAATTCGCAAATTATTTTTCCTAACCATAGAAATAAAATTTGCGAATTTGTGGTAACTATTTAACTACTAAGATTAGTCAATGATATCAAACCCACAATACGAACGCAACACTTCTGGTATTACGATTCCTTCTGGAGTTTGGTAGTTTTCTAAAATTCCGGCCAAAACTCTTGGCAAGGCCAAAGAACTTCCGTTTAAAGTATGCGCCAATTGGTTTTTCCCGTCGGTGTCTTTGAAACGCAATTTCAAGCGATTGGCTTGGAAGGTTTCAAAATTTGAAACTGAACTAATTTCTAACCAACGGTCTTGTGCCGTAGAGAATACTTCAAAATCATAGGTCAATGCCGATGTGAATCCCATATCGCCGCCACAAAGACGCAAAATACGGTACGGTAATTTCAATTCTTGCAAAATACTTTTTACATGTTCTACCATTCCATCCAAAGCTTCATACGATTTTTCAGGATGTTCCACACGTACAATTTCTACTTTGTCAAATTGGTGCAAACGGTTTAATCCACGAACGTGAGCGCCATATGAACCGGCTTCACGACGGAAACAAGGGGTGTAAGCAGTACATAATATTGGCAATTCGCTTTCGCTTACAATAACATCACGAAACAAATTGGTTACCGGAACCTCAGCCGTTGGAATCAAATATAAATTATCGGTGGCATCGTGGTACATTTGCCCTTCTTTGTCTGGCAATTGTCCTGTTCCATAAGCCGAAGCTTCATTGACCATATGTGGCACTTGAACTTCATTATATCCTGCAGCCGTATTTTTATCTAAGAAATAATTGATTAACGCACGCTGCAACTTGGCGCCTTTTCCTTTATAAACTGGGAATCCAGCACCGGTGATTTTTACTCCTAATTCAAAATCGATGATGTCGTATTTTTTTACCAATTCCCAGTGGGGTTGTGCTCCTTCGTGCAAAACGGGAATATCGCCTTCCTGAAAAACGTTTAGGTTTTCTTCGGGAGTTTTTCCTTCGGGAACAATATCGGCAGGAAGATTGGGTAAGGTGTATAATTTCTGAGTTAGTTCTTCAGCCAAAGCATCGGCTTTTTCAGCCAATTCTTTACTTTTTTCCTTTAAACTAACTGTTTTTTCTTTTAAAATAGCGGCTTTTGCTTTCTCACCGCTTTTCATCAATGCACCAATATCTTTGGACAATTTATTAGATTCGGACAAAGTGTTGTCTAAGGCCACTTGAGTAGCGCGACGTTGTTCGTCTAGTTGTACCACTTCGGTTACAATACTGTTAGCATCTATGTTTCTTTTGGCTAAAGCATTGATGACTTTTTCTTGATTTTCTCTAATAAATGCGATTTGTAACATAATTTTGTTTTTAACTCTTGTATTTATGGCTTAATGCGGTACAAATTTAAGGAAATGTTTGATAAGATGGGCACAAAGTTTCTTTTGGAAAACGCATTTCACGAAGATTCACGCAAGAACCAAAGAAATTAATGAATTATATATTTGGATGGCTCTTAGGGTACTTGTGTTGAACAACACAAAGCAATATTTTGAACCATTAATGGATTAAGAAAATTAAGGCATTGTTTGCTTCCTAATGAATTTTAATGTCTCCATAAAAAAAAGATCCGAACTTTTTAAGTAGCACCATTTAGATTGTTTTGTGCGACTTAATGATTTTTCTTAGCGTTTCTCTGTGTAATAAATTTTATTCCCTTTTAACCTCGTGACCCACAAATTCTTCCAAAGTAGCAAACATATCGTCTACCGAAAGGACTTCAAAATCTGGGTGGGATTTCAAAAAACTGGCATTTAAAGCCACTAAATTTTCTTCAATTTCAAAAAAAGTATCGCTGTTCAATGCGTCTCGAACTGGATTAACTCCTTCTAGTTTTCCTTTCAGGAATTTATTGAGCTTTACACTACTCATCAATTTGACCTTTTTGGCTTGTTGCTGAAAAAACGCTAAGTGCTTTTCGGCCCCAATCAA
>JBOFUD010000288.1:0-4152 GCA_051652385.1 Flavobacterium sp. | reverse complement strand
ATGCTTTTCTTGTTGATCGGGATGCTTTTTTCTGGTTTTTCTAGAAACGCCTTGCTCTATTGGTTGTTTTTGTTTTTCTTGGTGCCGAGTATGGTGCTTTCCACGGTGACCTTAGATCTGACTTCCGATGTGAAGAAAGCGATTGTTTTTAATATTTCAGGTCCCATTTGTTTGGGGATTTCAGCCATTTATTGTTTCAAACGTGAGCTTACTTTTCAGCGATTGCTGGGGGTGGTTACTGCTTTTGCTTTGCCGCTGCTGACTTTGGTTACCTATTTGTATTTGTACACGCCCAATGTTCAGGATGTGGTGACGGGAACCCAGTCTAATTTTGAAACCTCGGGTGGTTTCGGTCCCAATCAAGTGTCGACCATCTTAGGCTTGGGTATTTTTATCTTTTTTGTGCAGTTGCTCTTAAACTCTTCCAATGCCTTGTTGCAGTTGGTCAATGGAGGTTTGGTTTTGATTTTTGCCTTCAGGGGTTTGGTTACCTTCTCGAGAGGGGGTGTCTATACCGGTGCTGCGATGATCCTGTTATTATTGGCTGTTTTATATTTTCAAGCCAATTTTCAAACTAAGCCCAAAATTGCAGGGATCATTGCTTTGTCTTTTTTGGCTACGGTGGCGGTGTGGAGTTACAGCTCCATTCAAACCAGCGGATTGTTGAGTAAGCGCTATGCCAATCAAGATGCGGCTGGACGGGAGAAAAAAAGCCAACTTTCAGGCCGGGAAGAGTTGATGGAATCAGAGGTACAAATGTTTTTCGATAACCCGATTTTGGGGGTTGGAGTAGGCAAGAACAAAGAATTGCGACAAGCACAAACCGGAACGGAAGCGGCTTCTCATAATGAAGTGACCCGAATGCTTGCAGAACATGGAACTTTGGGAGTGGTTTGTTTGTTAATTTTATTTGTCACTCCTCTGTATTTGTTTGCAGTCGATCGGCAAAATGTATTAGCACTTTCGTTTTTTATATTTTGGTTGTTGACCATCAATCACGCGGCCATGCGTTTGGCGGCGCCTGCGTTTATTTATGCCTTATCTCTTTTAAAAGTATATCGTGAAGCACCTCTTGTACATCGGGAATAAATTGGTCCTACACGGAAGTAATCCCACCGGAATAGATGTATTAGGTCCTTTGTTGGAAAACGAAGGCTATTGTTTGACCTATGCTTCAACTCAAAAAAACAAAGTTCTTCGCTTACTGGTGATGTTGATAAAAACGTTTTTCGTTTCTAAAATAGACTACGTTTTAATCGACACCTACAGCACCGCTAATTTTTGGTTTGCCTTTTGGGTGAGTCGCGTCTGTAAGTTTCGAAAATTGCGCTACATTCCCATTTTGCATGGGGGTAATTTACCGAAACGCTGGAAAACGCATCCGCGCTATTGTGCGCTTCTGTTTGGTCAGGCTTATAAAAATGTTTGCCCTTCACAATATTCGTTGCAGGCTTTTCAAAAAGAGGGTTGCCCTCGTTTGATTTGTATTCCAAATGCCATCTCGCTTGCAGGGTATCCTTTTACAGAGCGAATTCCACAACCCAAATTGTTATGGGTACGGGCTTTTGCCACCATTTACAATCCCACAATGGCCGTTGAAGTTTTGGCTGCCGTAAGTAAAGAATATCCCGATGCTGAACTTTGTATGGTGGGTCCCGATAAAGATGGAAGCCGTCAAAAGGTGGAGAAGTTGGCCCAAACCCACGGTTTAAAGGTTGTTTTTAAGGGGCAGCTAACCAAAAAAGAATGGATACAACTTTCAAAAAAGTATGATTTTTTTATCAATACCAGTCATTTCGACAACACGCCCGTTAGTGTGATCGAAGCAATGGGGCTGGGTTTGGGGCTGGTTTCCACGCAAGTGGGAGGAATGCCTTTTTTAATCGAACAGTCAAAAGAGGGATGGTTGGTGGGCGATTCAGATGTGCAAGCGATGAGCGCTGCCATTATACATTTAACACAAAATCCTTCTCTTTTTCATCAGGTTACCAAGAATGCCAGAGTAAAAGTCGCGTTGTTCGATTGGGAGGAAGTCAAAATGCATTGGAAGGCTATTTTGAAATAAACCTAGTTGTCTAAACTAAATTTAGTAACTTGCCCCACAATACCACCTGTTAATGACCAAAAAAAAAATACATTTCGAGCTTTCGGAACGCAAATTATTGTTGCGTATCGTTGATGTTGTTGTAGTACTGTTCGCCTTGTATTTGCAAACTCTTTTTTTTGATTTTACTTATTTTACTTTTTCAAAAGCCACCTTTTATTGGTCGGTGCTTTTTGTGGTTTATTTGTTGCTTTTTGGCGGGATTTTTGAAATGTATAATTTACAGGTCGCCAGTCAATCTTTCGAGGTGCTCAAGAGTACTTTGTTAACAACTACTTTTACGTTTTTAGTGTATTTGTTTACCCCCATTTTGTCCCCAAAATTACCGGATAGTCGTCTGGATTTGATGGTCTTTTTTGTTACCGTTTTTATGTCGCTGTATGCTTGGCGCATTTTTTATGCACGGCTGCTGGCTACCAATCGTTTTGCTCAAAATGTAATTTTAATCTGTGATAAAGCACAAGTACAACAATTGGTTCTCGATTTGCATGATGCAGACCCATACTATCGAATCATTGGGTACGTGAATTCAGATACCTCCGATGTTACTGATTTTGACTCCAAAATGGCTAGAGAGATTCCAATTAAAAAACTTACCAAGTATGTCAACCGCTACAAGGTGTCAGAGATCGTTGTTGCCTCTCAAAAAACGGATGGAATTACTACCGATTTGTACCATCAGTTGTTGCAATTGTTAGAGTCGGGAACGAGTATTCGAGAATATGTACATGTTTTTGAGAACAAAACCCAACGCATTCCTGTGCATCAAATTGAAGAGGATTTTTATCGTTTTTTTCCATTTAGTAGAAGCAATAGCAACAAATTGTACCTGTATCAGGTGCGTTTGTTTGAAGTGATTACCTCGCTTATTGGACTTTCAATTGCGGCAATGATGGTTCCTTTTTTAGTAGTAGCCAACTGGTTTTGGAATAAAGGGAGCTTATTTTATACTCAAGAACGTGTAGGAAAGGATGGCGCTTTATTCGATATTTATAAATTTAGAAGCATGGTCGAAAATGCGGAGGTCAATGGTGCTGCCTTTTCAAAGAATGGCGACACGCGTGTGACTGCTTTTGGAAAGTTTTTGCGCAAAACTCGAATTGACGAATTTCCTCAATTTCTCAACATTATCAAAGGCGACATGGCGGTTATTGGCCCACGTCCGGAGCGTCCAATGTTTGTCAAAGAAATTTCGGCCATCATGCCTTTTTATGAAACCCGACATATCATCAAACCCGGCTTGACAGGTTGGGCACAAGTGAATTATAATTACGGAGAATCGATTGAAGAAAGCCTTATCAAATTGCAATATGATTTGTATTATATAAAACATCGTTCTGTTATTTTGGATACTACTATTATCTTTAAAACAATTTCAACTGTAGTTTTTTACAGAGGTCAATAGGGAGTAAAATCCCTGTATTTTAAATTCCAAAAAGGGTTGAGAAAAGTAAAAATAAAATTCCAATATTTTAAATTCCAAATTCCAAGAAGGGTTAACCGCACGGGAATTGAGAATAAAATTCCAATACTTTAAATTCCAAATTCCAAGAAGGGCTAACCGCGAGGGAATTGAGAATAAAATTCCAATATTTTAAATTCCAAATTCCAAGAAGGGCTAGCCGCGAGGGAATTGAAAAGAAAATTCCAATATTTTAAATTCCAAATTCCAAGAAGGGCTAGCCGCGAGGGAATTGAGAATAAAATTCCAATGTTTTGAATTCTAGATTCGAAAAAGGGTTGGCGCAAAGATATAAATCCCAACATTCTAAATGTAAAATTCCAAAAAAGGTTAATCGCGAGGGCGCTAATTCGCGAGGGCGCTGAAAAGGAAATTCCAATATTTTAAATTCCAAAAAGGGTGAAGTGCAAGATAGAAATTGCAATATTTAAATTCCGAAGTCTCACCTTGCAGCTGTTCTACTGAGAACATTCAAAATTCAAAATCTCTCTTTTTGAATACGAAAGACCAGCAATGCGCTAACCGATATCAAGGGTAATAGCAAGAAAAAAGGTGCTTTGTTGAATAATACAATAGTATAGCAGGC
>JBOFUD010000287.1:0-4689 GCA_051652385.1 Flavobacterium sp. | reverse complement strand
GGAAATCCTGATTTGGACCCTGCCCTCACCGATGCTATTGATTTTGGCTATATCAAAAGATGGGATAAATTAACGCTGAGCACTTCATTGTATGTAAATAAAACTAAAGATGCATTTCAATTTGTAAGACGTCCATCTGGCGAATTTGTGAATGGAATACCAGTAATCGAAGCTTCACCAATCAATCTTGGCACAGAAATGCGCAGCGGATTTGAGTTTACCTTAAATTATTCTCCTTATAAGTGGTGGAAGTTAAATAGTAATTTCAACTTTTTTGCGGTGCAAACTCGCGGCGATTTTGTTTACACTGATTCAAAAGGCACTGAAATCACTCAAAATTTTGATTTTGATGCCACTTCATGGTCTGCACGATTAACCTCTAAAATTACGCTTCCAGGCAAAATCGATTGGCAAACCAATTTGTCTTATAATGGTCCTCAAGCCAATGCCCAAGGAAAAAGACTGGGGATTTTGGCTATGAATTTAGGATTTAGTAAAGATGTTTTAAAGGATAAAGCTACAATAGCAATGAACGTGAGTGATGTCTTTAATAGTCGAAAAATGATTTCAGAGACACGACTTACTACCGTTGAGTCCTATTCTGAAATGCAATTTAGAGAGCGACAAATAACGCTTTCTCTTACCTACCGTTTTAACAAACCTAAAAACGAAAGAGAAAAGCCAAAAAGAAACATGAACGAAGGAGAAATGGAAATTCAAGGTTAATTATCAATAAAAAGACCCGCAATCGCGGGTCTTTACTGTTTTTATCATACCAAAAAAAAGGACTCAATTATGAGTCCTTTTTTATAAGTTCATTAGATTACACTAACTCTTCTTCTTGTTTCTGTTTTGCTTTTTTTTCTTTATATGCCTCCCAAGAAGCGCCTCCTATCCAATAGGAAACGAAACCTACTAAGAAAAACATTAACCAAAATCCCATGGTTAGGATGGTTAAAAAAAGCAAGAAACCTAAATACTGTGAAAATTCAAACATGTTTTCCGGAATTTTGAATGTTGCAGCAAATATAACGGGAATATTGGTTTAAACCAATTAAATCCTCAAAATCTGCTATATATTTTTATGATACTTTTGTGAAAGTTTCTTTTGGCAGTAGCTACTTTATCAGTTGAATAATTCAAAATACTACAAATCAATTGCTTTCATCCACAAAATCTTGTAAATACTCAAATTTCTTAGTTAATCTACCGTTGTCAGTCATTTGCGCTCGGGCTAAAATTCCGTCAACATCTCCATTGCAAAAGGCCGGAATGACAAATTGGGCAAACATCTGACCAAAGCCCTCACTTGCATCTTTAGGCAATTCACATGGTAAATTATCAACTGCCATAACCACAATTGCTGCTGGATGAAACACATCGACTTCTTTATTTTCAGAGGGCAAATACCCATACAAAGGCTCCTCTATAGTAGAAGCTCTCAAAGTACATGCGATAGGACCTTTTACATCGCATGAAATATCAGCAACAATTTTTATTTTATTGTCACTCGCCTGCAACATTTTTTGCGTTAAAATACTAGGAGCCCCACTACCATGAAAATGACCAGAAATATAAATATCAGAAACTTTTGTAAATTTCTCGAAATCGGATTCATAGTCCTGCGGATTTTGATAAAAATCCTTGATATCTATCACCGTACCATCCGACCTTTTGTTGTACTCCAATGCATCAATTTGAGTAAAAACAGGACCCGAATACGTTTTATTTAAAAAATGGTCAGCTGTAACCTCTTTGATTTTCATCGCCACCAAAATCTCCTTAATTCCACTTCCTACCTTACCTTTTCCAGTTACTGTAATTTTAATTGGGGGTAAAATTTGTCTCTTTAATTGATTAATCAAATCCTCTTTTGATTTTAAAGAGGAAGCTTTTGGTATTTTAAAAAGCTCGAATTTAATTCCAAAAGCTCGAATTGCGTTGTAAGTACCCACGATTCCCGCATAGACACCAAAACCAATTAATCTACGCTCCTCGGCATCAACTATTGTTTCATGATCATACAAATCAATTTTTTTATCTAAAATAGCTTGTAATAATTTTCGGTTATACAACTGTTTTTTCAAGGTATGTGAGAAAAAGAAATATTTTTTGTTTGGAATCAAATTTTCAATTGGAACTTCTTTAACACCAAACAAAACGTCACAATCCGATAAATCCTCTGTAATTGCAATTCCAAGATTTTGATATAAGCTATCCTCAAAAATTCGAACCTCTGATGGCTCAACTTTAAAAGTTAGCTGTGGAAATTGCTTCTGAATCTCATCGATCTTATTCGGAGAAAAAACGACGCGTTTGTCAGGTGGATTTTTCCTCTCTTTTATAATTCCAAACTTCATTTTATTATATTTAAATTTAATAATTTTAACTTTTTACAAATAATTTGTTACAAATATAACAAAATCCGTAAAGCTTTGTAGATCAAACTTCCATGTTAGCGAGGAGCACAGCTTTAAAAATTTCTCATAAAACACACTTTACTCTAGGACACTATTAAAATTGTACTAAAAGTGCGCAAATGAAAAAAAACTAGAAACAAAAAAGTAAATGATTCTCTATATTTGCCATTTTCAATTTTACATTACATGGCACTTCTAAAAAAAGCAAATATAGCACAATTACTTTTCCTTTCCTTGACGATCTTATCGTGTGCAAAAGAAAATAAAAAAGAGGCATTAACAGATGCTCAACTTCCAAAGAACGTCCTTCCTGTTCTAAAACCAGCACCTAAAGACAGTACACAATTAACTGCGACATACCTTCAGCAGACTGAAGAAAAAATCGCCTCATTTTACAAAAAAAACTGGACCAATAACTCCATGAACGGTAGCTTTTTGGTTGCAAAAAATGGAAAAATCATATTTGAAAAATACAATGGACTGAGGAATTTCAGAGAAAAAGATAGTATTACAAGCGAAACACCGCTTCATATAGCATCAGTGAGCAAAGTTTTGACAGCCACCCTTATTTTGAAATTGATTAATGCGAATCGTTTAACATTAGATCAAAAGGTAAATACTATTTTAAAGGAGTTTCCATATCCAGAAATCACTGTTAGAACTCTATTAAATCACCGAACCGGAATGCGAAATTATGCTTATTTTACGGATCGAAAAGCTAATATTTGGGACCGAAAAAAAACATTAACCAATCAAGATGTTCTACATTTAATGGCCACTAAAGATGTTGGATTGGAATTTAAAACTGATTCCCGTTTTAGCTATTGCAACACCAATTATGCAATATTGGCTTTGATTATTGAAAAAATAACTAAATTATCCTACATAGAAGCCATGGATAAAATGCTTTTTAAGCCTTTGGGAATGACCAATAGTTTTGTGTTTGATATTACCAAAGACAAGAAAAAAATAGTACCATCCTATAAAGCCAACAAAGTAGAAATTGGCATCGACTATCTTGATGGAGTTTATGGCGACAAAAACATTTATTCGACTCCACGAGATTTATTGAAATTTGATTTGGCACGAAATTCCGGTTCTTTCCTTGCTCCTGAATTATGGGAGCAAGTATTTAAACCTTACAGCAATGAGCGTAAAGGGACTAAAAATTACGGACTAGGTATCCGAATGATTAATTGGGAATCTGGTCAAAATTTCTATTTTCATAACGGTTGGTGGCATGGGAACACCTCGGCATACATCACCCTTCCAAAAGAAAAAGTAGTAATCATTGCCTTGTCTAACAAAATGACTAGAAACACCTATGCCGTTAGAAAATTAGCTAAATTATTTGGAGATTATCCTTTCAAATTAGAGGATGAAGAATAAAAAAGTTGAATTTGAAAGAAATTAGCTTTTATAATAGCAAATAGTTTATATTTGCAATCCAAAATAATGGGGTCGACTGGTTTTGACAGCAAGTCGAATTGAGAAGTAAGCACGCCGAGCATTGAGACCTTGCTCGTAAATATAAGATCTTACACTTTTACACGGCGAAAATAACTACGCTTTAGCTGCATAATCCGAATTATAGTACGATTGCGCCAAGTTCCTACTAGGTAGGAAAGCTGGATTCTCCTTGAAAGCCTTGGTTTGTGGCGGTCAATACAGGGGAACCGTAAAAATAAACCTAGATTACCATGAGCTTCGGGTGGTAGTCGAAATTAAGAAGATAAGTTGGATGTGGCTGTTTTTGGCCTAGCATTCAATCGAAAATCTAATCAGAAACTAAGCGCGTAGAAAGCCTTTTAGTTGCTTGTTTGGACCCGAGTTCGATTCTCGGCGACTCCACATTTTTTTTAAGATTGAAAAAAAGCCTGTAAATTCGAATATTTACAGGCTTTTTTCATGTATTGAACCAATCAAAAAATGATCATCCACCAATCATTATCATACTTCTGTTTTGAGAAAATAACGCTGGATTTTGAAATTTTTCATCGTCATCCATACCACCGCGCATAGCATGTTTGGATTGAATATTTTCAAAAATAAGCGGCTCGATTGCTTCTCCAGCTCTCAAAGTAGGAAGTAACGCAGTCTCTGAATTAGAGAACAAACAGTTTTTCAATTTTCCATCCGCCGTTAATCGAATGCGATTACAAGTACTACAAAACGGATTGGTAACCGAACTAATAATAGAAAAACTCCCTTTAAAACCATTAATTTTATAATTCTTAGCCGTATCATTAGGCTGGTCTTGTACGCGTAG
>JBOFUD010000286.1:0-2642 GCA_051652385.1 Flavobacterium sp. | reverse complement strand
CCTGAGTTTTTATACGAACAATCCAAAAATAAAACGCGTGTCGTAATTGGTGGATCGCACGGAAAAACTACGATTACCTCTATGATTTTGCATGTCATGCATTATCATAACATTGAAGTAGATTACATGGTAGGTGCACAACTAGAAGGTTTTGAAACCATGGTGCATTTGACCGAAGAAAATGATTTTATGGTTCTCGAAGGTGATGAATATTTGTCTTCACCAATTGATAGAAGACCTAAATTTCATTTGTACCAACCTAATATTGCTTTGATTTCAGGAATTGCTTGGGATCATATCAATGTTTTTCCTACCTATGAAAATTACGTCAATCAATTTGATATTTTTATTAACAAAATCACCAATGGTGGCATTTTAGTGTACAATACTGAAGATGCAGAAGTGAAAAGAGTTGCCGAAGCAGCCACGAATCCGATACGAAAAATTCCTTATTCGACTCCTAATTACGAAGTGAAAGATGGCGTAACACTGCTAGAAACGCCAGAAGGTCTTATGCCAATTGAAGTTTTTGGAGCGCATAATTTGAACAATCTTGCGGGTGCCAAATGGATTTGCCAAAATATGGGCGTAGATGAGGCCGATTTTTATGAAGCGATTGCTAGTTTTAAAGGCGCTTCGAAACGGTTGGAAAAAATAGCTGAAGGAAAAGGGAAGGTTGCCTACAAAGATTTTGCGCATTCTCCAAGTAAAGTGGCTGCAACTACAAAAGCGGTAAAAGAACAATATCCTGAACGTACTTTGGTCGCTTGTTTGGAATTACACACCTACAGCAGCCTGAATGCCGAATTCTTAAAAGAATATGAAGGAGCACTTGAATATGCTGATATTGCTGTGGTTTTCTACTCTCCTGATGCCGTAAAAATTAAACAACTCGAAGAAGTGACCTATGAACAAATAGCTGAAGCTTTTAATAGAGAAGATTTAATTATTTATACTAATCCTGCCGAGTTTAAAACGTTTTTGTTTAGCCAAAATTTAGAGAACTCAGCATTGCTGCTAATGAGCTCTGGAAATTATGGAGGATTAAATTTCGATGATATTCAAGGGATAATTGAATAGTTTATCGCAATGATTTTACATAGAATGTGTTAGTTACTTCGGGTAGCTAGCACATTTTTTTTATTTCAAGATATTTATTTGTTATTTTTACCAGATTGCTATTTCGTTTAATTTTAAATAGTTACAATTTGGAAACAACTAATTTTCCTATAACCCATTGGTCGGAAGATGACAAGCCTCGCGAAAAAATGATGCTCAAAGGGAAAAGTGCCTTGAGTGATGCAGAACTCGTAGCTATTTTGATAGGCTCGGGGAGTAGAAACGAATCGGCAGTAGCTTTAAGTAAACGTATTTTGGCTGGAGTAGGCCATAATTTGTCTGCTTTGGGGAAACAATCGTTGGCTCAGTTAATGGAGTATAAAGGTATTGGCGAGGCCAAAGCCATTAGCATTGCAGCTGCTTTAGAATTAGGTCGGCGTAGAAAAGAAGAGACTCCGCTCGAGTTGGTAAAAGTAACTTCGAGTAAAATAGTCTTTCAAGAAATGCATCCTATAGTGGGAGAGTTGCCTCATGAAGAGTTTTGGGTAGTATATCTCAATAATTCGAATAAAATTATTTTTAAGGCACAACTGAGCAAAGGCGGCATAACCGGGACTGTTGTAGATGTTCGTTTAGTGTTTAAAATTGCATTAGAGCAAAATGCTGTTGCTGTTATTTTGGCTCACAATCATCCTTCGGGTAAATTGCAAGCCAGTGAAGCCGATATTCAGGTGACCAAAAAAATGCAAAATGCAGGAAAGCAGTTGGATATTCCTGTTTTAGATCATGTAATCATTACGGAGCACGGTTATTTAAGTTTTGCCGATGAAGGAATTTTGTAATTCTTGCTTTTGGCAAGGACATTTGTCTTATATTTGCAGACAAATGTCTTTGATATGGAAGCAATAAAACTAAATTCTCAAACCACCATTAATGCAATGGTTCGCACGTTTGTTTCAAAATTAGAACAAACGAGCGGTTATAAAGTCTTGAATAAAAAACTGACCTATGCTGATTTTTTGAAAAACAAAATGCTAATTGTTCACGCCATTCGGGAAGGCATTCCGTATGATTTTTTCAAATTAATTCAGGAGCAAACTCCTTTTAACGAAGAGGATTGGGCACTTTTCTTAGGGATATCAACCAAATCACTACAGCGCAATCGTGCCAAAGAGCGTTTTGTTTTCAAACCTTTACAATCCGAAAAAATTTTAGAACTAGCCGAGGTGACCACCGTTGGAAGAGCGATTTTCGACTCGGAAGAACAGTTTTACAGTTGGCTAAATCTTCCCTCGTATGCCTTGGGAAGTCTAAAACCAATCGAATTATTGCGAGATTCCTACGGCAAAGAAATGGTCTTGCAAGAGATGCTTAAAATTGATCAAGGAATTTTTGTGTAATGGAAGTTTTTCGATTGGCTCGAAAGAAGTATCCCATAGTATTGTCCGGAAAAGGTGCTGCTATGTGTGGAGCACGATGGAATTCTAAAGGTACAGAAATTATTTATACAGCCCAAAGCAGAGCATTAGCTATGGCAGAGGTGGCGGTACATTTGTCAGTTGCGACATTGCCAAGCGATTTTG
>JBOFUD010000285.1:0-3665 GCA_051652385.1 Flavobacterium sp. | reverse complement strand
GCATTTCTAAGGTAATACGGGGTTCCTTTAGGCACAACAAAGCGAACTCTTGCTCCTGTTATTGGAAAATTAAATTTATTAATAATTGTTGCTGTATTATTACCAACGGAACCATCATTTAAAGATGAATAGGTTAATTTTAATTTTACAGTACTGTAGTTTTTGGCAATTTCAATTCCTTCTTGAAACGCTTGCTCATTTCCTACAGTTTCATAAGTGCCTGTATTGGCATCTATTTTATATAAATTGAAAGGTACTTTTCGTGTGCCTTCTCTTGGTGTCAGGGTAGAATACGCTATTTTTTTACCATCAACAATGTAAGGACTGTAAGTGATGCTGTGGACATGGCCAATTAGAATGAGGTCCAGCGGCGCACCCGCTAATTTAAGGGGATTATTAAATTCATAAAGCGGTTCAGATGTGTTTACATGGCAAAATCCAATTCGCATGGAACCTTTTCCAACAGTATTTAGCCAATTTACGGCCGCATCAGTTTGATGCGAAAAGTTAGGAGTACCTTTTTTATCATCTGGAAACCAGGAATTGTTTAAGCCAATAAAGCGAACGTTACCGTAAGTGAAATTTTGTGCTTGCAGACCATAATGTTTATTGTAGTAAAGGGATGGGACTTTTTCATAACCAGGAGTGGGGTAACCCGGTTCTAATTGATAGTTTTTTAACGGAGTGTCATGGTTGCCAGGTACAGTAAATACTGGCGCAAAGGAATTATTCATCCCGTTAACATAATCAGTACCATTCATAAAACCATTCATGTATTGATTGATACGATCCACCGTACTTGACTCTAAACTAGTATTTGGATAATGATTGTCTCCTGTCTCGATAAACATTTCGGGGTCAATAATATTCGCAATATCGATTATTGTTGATACTTCGCGCAAAATAACATTGGGTGTGTCATAGGTGCCCTGCCAACGGTGCGCATCGGACATATGCATAACATAAAAGTTGGTTTTGAACTCTTTGATCACTTTTACCGCAGCCAATGAAATTTCGTCTCCCGTCGAAGTTTTTAATATTAAATCATAACGATCTGAGGGTGTGTCTGCAGGTACACTAATAGTGTATTTTCGGTTACAGGTATTACCTGACCATTGATCGTAAATCCAGGTATCTGTTTTAGTATCTGTTACAGCTACTGTTGCAGTACTATACGGACCACGAAGCGAAACCTCGTTTAGGGTTTGACCATCATCAGCATTAAACCAAACTTCAAACGTCTCACCAGCTTTTACAATTGCGGTTGTCGAACGCCACGGATATACTATTTTTTGACTCCAAACAGTTGCAGATAAGCATAATAATAAGAAAATGGTTAATTGTAGAGTTTTTTTCATAAGGTATAAATGGCTAATAAAATTAATTTTACAATTCAAAAGTTACCACTATTTTGGTAATTACATCCGTAAAAGTATTGGTGCTCCCTTAATAATTAATTAATAAATAGTTAATGATGAATAGATTTCAAAAATAATTTTGGAATTAAAAAGCCTTGCCATAAAATCAGGTTGTAGAGTAGTATTTTTAATCATTTTTCGGTTTTTATGATTTAACAAATATCGATTCAATGAGTAATTGAATTCCGGGATTGAGGATCATTTAATATTAGTTCCATCCCTGTTTTAATTGATGCAGTTGAACTGATAAAAAAAGTACTTTTCCGATCAATTTATGGAATGAAATCACCCTCACTGGCTTAAAAAAGTCTTTATTAAAAATATACTAGGCAGAAAAGGAGGCGTTACTGCTTGTTTGTCAATTCAATTTTCACAACCGCATCATAATCATTTTGTTCATCCGGAGATCTCCCCGTGTTGATAAATAAGTTTCCCTGTTCTGTGTTCCCCCACCAAGTTTTTTTAAACTGTAGTTCGGCACCAGATTTTAGCGAATAAATATTTTTAACTTCATCTGCATTTACTCCTTTTATGTTAAGTTGGCCAAGATTTGGATACATCCAATGGGCATAAATAGCATTGCCTTTTTGGGTGTAACGACCCCAATCTGGTTTGCTTAAAACGCTGGATCCGCTACCATATATGCTTTCTCCATTTAAAGAAAGCCAGTGTCCTACTTTTTTTAAAATATCAATACTTTCCTCGGGAATCAGGCCCCGGCTATTTGGCCCTACGTTTAGCAATAAATTTCCGTTTTTACTTACACAATTCACCAAACTATGCACAATTAATTCCGGTGATTTCCAGCTTTTATCGAATTCGCTATATCCCCAAGAGCTATTGAGTGTCAAGCAAGTTTCCCACGGAATGGTATTGCCATATTTATCGACCAAAGCTTGATCAGGAATACCTTGCTCTGGAGTTTCAAAGTCGCCTAATGTTTTCATAGTGCGAAGTTTAGAGCCACTTCCCTCGTGATTTTCCAATCGGTTATCTAGGATAATTCCAGGTTGATTTTTGCGAACCATTGCAACGAGTTCTTTGGCTTTCCACTTGTCGCCGCTGTATTCACCAAACGAAAAATCGAACCACATAATATCAATTTTTCCGTAGTTTTTGGTCAACTCATTGACCTGTCCGTGCATGTATTTCAGGTAATTATCCCAGTCAAAATTCCGCTTTCCATATTCTGGATCGTTACGCTGTGGATGGTTTCCAACATTGGGATAATCGGAATGGTGCCAATCGATAATAGAATAGTAAAGGCCGACTTTAATCCCTTCAGCACGGAAGGCGTCAAGAAATTCGCGAACCAAATCCCGACCTCCAAATCGTGTACTGAGTTTATAGTCGGTCAATTTGCTGTCAAATAAGCAGTAGCCATCGTGGTGTTTGGCTGTAAGAACTGCATATTTCATACCTGCAGCCTTCGCTGTTTTTGCCCAAGCTTTGGCGTCAAAATCCTTTGGATTAAAATCATCAATATATTTTTGGTACTGCTCTGTTGTTAATTTTTCGTGGGATTTGACCCATTCGCCACGCGCCGGCACGGAGTAGGCTCCAAAATGGATGAACATTCCAAAGCGAGCTTCACGCCACCATTGGGTTCGGGCCAAAACTTGTCGGTAATTGGACGTATATTCTTGCGAAGGTAATTCCTGACAGCTAACTTCTATGTGCGAAATTAGGGAAATCAAGCTAGCAATGATTAGTTTTTTCATTAGTTTTCAAATAAGTGTTAATGATGGCTTTGTGTTATAATTCTCTCATTGCAATACTTCTAAACCAAACTATGTCCTCGTGGTCTTTCAAAAGGATGTTTCCTTCTGAGGCATTTCCAAATTTCAACCAAATCCCGTATTTATCAAAACTCATTAATGCCTTCCAAATGTGGTTTTTCTTTCGCAATACTTTACAAGTTTATGGGTTACATAGTGTTGCAATTACTACTAGCGCTTGCAAAGTAAAAATAATAGCGATGTAATAATTATATCTTAATTAAGGATTAATCGGAGCTAAATTTTAAAAAAAAGATGTAGTGTTAGTTTATTACTTTACTGCAGTAATTGGGCGTTACTTGCCATTCCAAAAAATTAAAATGGTATTTTTTTATAACGGCGGGTAGCACAACAAAATTTTTGAGGCTATATCGGATTTCCATAAAATATTTTCGATAGCAGCAGGAAAGAAAATTTCATCGCCTTGAGAGTAAGAATAATCGATGCCATTAATAGCTACTGTTCCCTG
>JBOFUD010000284.1:0-2305 GCA_051652385.1 Flavobacterium sp. | reverse complement strand
CGCAAGCTATCAAATTTGAAGTAAAAGGAGAATTTGGAGCCACTTCTGTTATTATTGCGTTTTTTGTTTCATCTGGGACACCATTACTCCATGAAGAGCCGTTCCAAGTTGTACTAGAAGCGTCTGCGATAGGAACATTGACAGTAGTCGAAGAGGTGCACCCCCCACTAATAACACTAAAAGTATAATTTCCTTGTGCCAATCCTACAATCGTATAAGTACTCCCAGAACCTGAATAGGTTGTACTAAGGGCGCCACTCTGCTTAATCATCCAAGACCCTGACGGCAAACTATTTAAAACGACACTTCCAGTACCTGAAGAACAAGTAATATTGGTTACTGTACCAATTGTTGGAGTAGCCACTGTTGGAGGAATGATCACAGTTACTGTTTCAGAATTGGAATAAACGCCCAAAGAATACGTAGCAGTATAAATCAATTTAATGGTATACGTGCCCGCAGCTATAGCAGGAATAGTTGCCGTAGTTCCCGAGGCAAAAGACTCGCTACTGTCATTCAGAAACCAGCTAAACGTTCCGTTTGTACCCGTCGGTCCACTTATTGCTCCACTCAAATTAAGTGTACCACCAGAACAAACTGGAGCTACAGGATTGATAACAACATCTGGGGTCCCCCCCGCTTTCATCAATTCATCAAAAGTAACATTAGCTGACCCTCCACCTTTGCAAATAGAAACAAAATCGCTTCCAGTATTGTTCCCTAGTTGTATGTCTTGATTATTAGAACAATCACCAATAATTCCACCTAAACCTACCTTGAAAACCGCTGAGCCGATCACAAGAGAAGAATTAATACGTAAACTAACTTTATTCTGAAATTCAATTTGACCGGAACCTACAACTACATCAACCAATTGCGTATCGAATGTTGCAATCCCAGCTTGGTTATTTGGTCCAGATAAAACTAATCTCCCTTTAATCGTTACTGTAGCCATTGGTCTAGTGAAAAAACCAGAGGGAATTGCATCGATACTTACAACAGTACCAGCTTCTACTACAATAGCCCCGTAAAACACGCTGTTTTGTCCCGGATACCCCTCGCTACTTGTAGGCTGTACCCAAGCAGTACCGTTCCAGCGCTGCCACGTTGATAACGAACTCCAGTCACCACTCGCAACAGATTTATAATCACCAATGCGCTGCGCCAAAGAAACTTGCCCTACAAGCAAAAAAACAGAAAGTAAAAAATTTTTCATGTAAGGCATTATTAAATGAGTACGCAATTTGAAATATAAAATTATAATTCTAATTTTTACCACCGCCTTAAAATTACGTTAAAATATTGATTAGCGGTTTTTTACACAACATCTTAAGATTTAAATTACAGAACTCTATTAGTTGCTCATTTTATAAATGTTTCGTTTTACGCATGCTCTCAAAACTCCGTTTGAAGTTTAAAAAACTGTCTCGAACTCTAGTTTTGTTCACTGTTTACAACTTGTCGCGACGACTACTATAAATGATGGAGTGATGACACTTAAAAAAAAACCTCAAGCAAATGCAAGAGGCTTTAAAAAAGGTTTTTGTTTTTATCAAATAATTCACTTCAGTCGAAGTTTGATACAGATTCTGAATTCAAAAACGAGCGATTGAGATTTGTCACCAATACTCGCCAACCAATGGATAAAGATTAGTTGCTGCAAAATATATCGTTCCTACACAAAGGATTAAAATCCGTTACTACAAGATGCATAGCTTCTCCAGCATTTTTTATTAAAAAATTATTTTTTGACTGTTAATTGTGCCAGAGGCCAAAGTGGTTTTTACAATCAAGGTTTGTTCGCTCGATGGCAAAGCATCAATTACATATTCCTGCGAATTGATTTTCGATTTCTCGAAAATTTTTCTAGACATCAGATCAAAAACTTGCACTTTTGTTATTGTTTCTATTGAAGAGGATAAGACTATTTTTTTGTTTTTTACACTAATTAACAGTGACTTGTCAGCCTGCTGGTTGTCCCCGGTGCCCAAGGTTTTGTTGGTGTATTTCAACACGAATCGGTCGTTTTCCACGCCCTCTATGGTGGTAAAGGAGTAACTTCCTTTGGTTAAATCGTGCAGGATACTTGTTTTTTTATCTTCCAACCAAATTTCTTGTTGGACCAAATTTCCATCTCTGGAATCTATGCTAATTTCAAATGATCCTGCAAGGGTGCTGCGATACCCCAAAGGCACCTGATCCGTCACTTCAAAAGGCAAAGCGCGCCCTTGAATGGTCAGGTTTTGGCCTTTGTTTACACTGTAAAAATCGATAAATTTTTGCCCATCAAAACTCGGCCCGTCAT
>JBOFUD010000283.1:0-4728 GCA_051652385.1 Flavobacterium sp. | reverse complement strand
AGCAATTGAAATTATTGATTTGAAAGGAAGCCATATCTCGGCAGGACTTATCGACATTCAAATTAATGGTGGTGAGAAATTGTATTTTAGTCAGCACCCTACAGAGGAAACAATTCAAGACATCTATGAAACGAGTTTAAAATATGGAACCACTCATACGCTCCCTTGTTTGATTTCTTCCTCAAAAGAAACCATTTTACAGGGCATCGAAGCCATCCGATCTTATAAAAACAAACATAACAACGGGGTGTTAGGGATGCACTTAGAAGGGCCTTTTTTGAATCCTTTAAAACGTGGTGCACATAGTGCGAAACAAGTTCGAAAACCCACTGCTACCGAACTCGAAGAAATCATCCGATACGGGAAAGACGTCATAAAAGTGATGACCATTGCCCCAGAATGTTTTTCAGCGGAGCAACTCGAAATGCTCTTAGAAAGTGGTATTATTATTTCGGCAGGGCATTCTACGATGACCTATCAAGAGGCGCAAAATTATTTATCAAAAGGCATTCAATTAGTCACGCATTTGTTCAATGCCATGACACAATTTGGACATCGAGAGCCGGGTCTAGTAGGGGCTGTTTTTGAAAACGACAACGTTTATGCACCGATTATTTTAGATGGTGCACATTGCGATTATGCCGCTGCCCGAATCGCTTATGCCTTAAAAAAAGACAAACTTTTTTTAATCACAGATGCTACTTTTTTGGGACGAGAGGTGAAAAACTTCCAGTGGGAGCATTTTAATGCACATTTGGAAAATGGATTTTATCGAAATCAAGAAGGCAATTTGGCCGGAGCCAGTATATCTATGGAGGAAGCTATTCGCAATGCCATGCATCATTTGAATATTGAGGTGGATGAAGCCCTTAAAATGGGAACCTCTAGAGTAGCGAATGCCCTTAAAATGGAAAATCAATTAGGCAAAATAAAATCCGGTTTTCCGGCTCAATTTATGCAATTCAACGCAGATTTTTCTCAAGTGCAATCGTTGGTTATGAGGTGAAAATAGTCAGAAATATAAGGAATGATAATGCTGTTGTTTTAGTGGTTTTTTAAACAGTACTTAAATATAAAACTCAACCAAAATCAATTATTTGTCACATTATCTTGAGCTGGTCAACTGCAGGCTTATGCGGTTTTATAAACAGGATACCTCAATTTTTATTGTCTATTTTTTTTGCCTACTCTTTCGCTTGTTTCCACCATTATTTGCAAAAAAAACCATAAAAATCCCCTTTCTCTTGCCCATGACGTTTAAAAATTGTCACGCAAAAAAAGCCGACGTTAAACCTATCTTAAAATATAAATACGTTGACATATGTCATATAACTCCCTGCGATAAGTCTTTATTTTTGCCAGTATGTGTGCAAGTGCTTGACAATTAATTGTTTTGATTGTAAAGTTTTCGGTGCAGCGCAAATTTATTTGATATTATTTATACCTTTATATTTCGTATCTCGCAGATAAACAGGGAGTTTTGATTCGTTAAATCAATTTTAAATTAACTTTTATGATAGTAATAGGTTCCATAATTGCGATTGTTTTTATTGCAATAGTCGCTAGATTGTTGCTAAAAAACTACTACGCGCATGCGGTGTTAATTATAAGTGGTTTGTTAATGCTCGGGGTAGCCTCTTCCTTGGGTTTTGAAATGCCTAAATTGGATAAGCCCACGGGATCTTCCTTTTTTGATATTTTTGAATATATCAGTGTTGCTTTTAGTCAAACCAATAGTAGCGTGGGGTTAATGATTATGGCAATTGGGGGTTTTGTCGCTTTTATTGATAAAATTGGTGCTTCGGATGCCCTGGTCTATCTGGCGATGAAACCACTTTCCCTGCTCAAAAAATATCCATATATCATTGCTTCATTGGTTATCCCAATTGGGCAATTTCTGTTTATCTGTATTCCATCGGCGGCCGGTTTAGCGCTTTTGATGATGGCTTCTATCTTTCCTATAATGGTCAATTTGGGCGTGAGTCGTCTTTCTGCGGCCTCAGTAATTACGGCTTGTACGGCTTTTGGGGTGGGCCCCGCTTCGGTTATTACGGCGCGTTCGGTTAAAATTATTGAAACCGATTCTGTTTCGCATTTTTTTAATTCGCAAATTCCGTTAATGATTCCGTTAACAATTGCGCTAATGGTTACTTATTTTTTTGTCAATAAGTACTACGACAAAAAAATGAATATTGATGTTTCGGCTATTGAGACTAAAGAAATTGAACTTAAAGTCCCTGTTTTTTATGCTATTATCCCAATTTTGCCATTAATCATTTTGTTGGTTTTTTCAGATCTTTTCAATTTTTTTGAAAAACCAATCCGAGTCAATACTACAATGGTCATGATTTTTTGTGTGTTCGTGGGAATTGTTTTTGAGGCCATTCGAACGCGCGATATCAAAGTAGTTTTTAATTCTTTGAAAATATTTTTTAACGGTATGGGCGATATTTTTAAATCGGTTGTTACCTTAATTATTGCCGCAGAGATTTTTTCCAAAGGCTTGATTAGCTTGATGTTTATCGACGGTTTGATTACTAGTTCACAAAGTCTAGGCCTAGGCGCCGATGGGATAAGTATCGTCATGGCCTTGATGATTTTCTTAGCTTCGATTTTGATGGGAAGTGGTAATGCTGCCTTTTTTGCCTTTGGTCCTTTGGTTCCAAAACTAACGGGTGAATTGGCTGTTTCGACCACTCACATGATTTTGCCAATGGAGTTTGCTGCTTCCATGGGTAGGACAGTTTCGCCGATATCCGGAGTCCTTTTATCTACTTCTGAAATTGCCAAAGTATCCCCTTTTGATATTGCCAAACGCAACGCGATTCCGTTTGTAGTTGCCTTACTTGTTATGCTTATTCACCATTTTATACTATAGCCATGTTAAAACTTATTCAAAATGCCACGGTTTATGCCCCCGAATTTTTAGGTAAAAAAGACATTTTAGTTGCTGGAGAAAAAATAGTTGCCATCGAGGATACTATTGAAGTTTCGCCTCTTTTCACTGAAATAATTGATTTTGAAGGTAAAATTTTGACGCCAGGACTAATTGACCAACATGTGCACATCACGGGCGCTGGGGGCAAACATGGATTTGGTTCGATGACCCCCGAAATTATGTTGGGCGAATTTATTGCATGCGGTACCACAACCGTTGTGGGATTGTTAGGAACCGACGGTAGTGCAAGAAGCATAAAAACGTTGTATGCAAAAGCAAAATCTTTGGAATCAGAAGGGATTTCGGCTTATATTTTAACCAGTTATTTTGGTCTTGATGCCGTTACTTTTACACAATCCATTCAAGACGACATGATTTTTATTGATAAAGTAATTGGATGTAAGGTAGCCATCAGCGATGAAAGATCCTCATACCCAGAGGCTATTGATTTGCTACGGGAGTTAAAGCAAGTTCGTGTGGGAGGCCTAATTGCCGGAAAAAAAGGAATTCTTCATATCCACCTTGGTGCTCTTAGTTCTAGAATGGATGTTTTGCTAGAATTAGTAAAAAAATACGAATTTCCAATCGAGCATATTTCACCAACGCACGTTGGCAGAACGCTACCGCTTTTTGAACAAGCCATTGAATTTGCCAAATTAGGCGGCATGATCGACATTACTTCTGGTGGTACAAAATATACCGACCCCTACAAATCCGTGCTATACGCGCTGGAAAAAGGAGTATCTATAGACAACATGACTTTTAGTAGCGACGGAAATGCCGGAATCGGAATTGTAAATGAACAAGGTGTCACTATCGGATTCAAAAAAGCGCCCATTCATTTGAATTTAAAGCAAGTAATATTGTTAGTCCAAGAAGGAAAAATACCAATAGAGCAAGCCTTCAAGTTAATCACCACCAACCCGGCCAAAAATTTAGCATTAAAGCATAAAGGGAGTATAAAAGTAGGTTTCGATGCCGATTTTTGTGCTTTTACCCAAGATTTGCAACTAACAGATGTAATCGCTAGAGGTAAACAAATGATGAAAGAGCGAGCTATCATTGTTTATGGAAATTTTGAAACAAAAAACAATTAAATGCCATATTATGAAGGGAAAAAAATTTAAACCTTACCTCATTATCTTGTTTTGTTTTGTCTTCGGAACTCCGGCTTTTGCCCAAGACGATGATAAGGAAATATTTGAAAATGATGATGAATTACCTCAAGATGCCTCCAGTAGTATTGTTCGTTTAAAAAGGAATTATACCCTAGGAGATGGAATAAATTTCATCTCCGAAAATGGTTCTACTATGAATATTACGCAAAGTGTTCAGTCATTTTATATGATGAATACGGCCGATGATTTTGAAACGATGAATTCTCAATTCAGAATCCGAAGAGCCCGTATGAAAGTGAGTGGTACGCTTTTTGAAAAAAAATTATATTACAGAATTCGTTTGAATTTTGCCTCTGATTATCAAAGTTCCACCTCAGGAGCGCGTTCCTTTAATAATTTGTTGCAAGATGCTTACATAGAATATCGTCCTGCCAAAGGACATCGTATAAATTTTGGTCTTAGAGCCGATTATTTAGATTCTAGGGAAACCAGAATTGAAGGTGAAGTGTTAGGATTCATTGAACGAAGCGAGCTATCTAGCGCTTTTGATGCTATTTTTGACTACGGAATTCGCTACCAAGGGCAATTTAGAGTAGCAGGACAATTGTTTAAACCCTATGTTTCTGTCACTACCGGTGATGGACAATCAGGATTATCTAAAAATTACGGAGG
>JBOFUD010000282.1:0-4654 GCA_051652385.1 Flavobacterium sp. | reverse complement strand
GTTTCGATTTCGGCTAGAATATCACCTTCAGCAACTGTGTCGCCTACTTTTTTTAACCAAGTGGCTACCGTTCCTTCAGTCATGGTATCGCTTAAACGAGGCATGGTAACCACAATTACATCTTTTGGAAGTTGCGCTCCAGCCGCTGGGGAGGTAGCTGCGGAAGTCGTTTCCGTTGCGACTGTTTTTTCCTCTACTTCTGGTATGGTCGCTCCTGTTACAGAGGCGCTAATTAGTGCGGTTACATCTTCTCCTTCGGTTCCAATAATGGCTAGAAGTGAATCAATTGGAGCGGTTTCTCCTTCAGGGATTCCGATATATAAAAGTGTTCCTTCATTGAAAGACTCAAATTCCATAGTTGCTTTATCAGTTTCGATTTCAGCTAGAATATCACCTTCTTTTACTTTGTCACCTACTTTTTTAAGCCAGGTTGCTACTGTACCTTCGGTCATGGTATCGCTCAAACGAGGCATTGTAATTATTGTTGCCATAATGGATTATAATTTGTGAGGGGTGAATGGATAGTTTTCTTGCTCGTAGACCATATCATACATTTGTTGTAATTCAGGATATGGAGATTCTTCGGAGAATTTAACACATTCCTCCACCAAATCTTTTACACGTTGGTCAATCACTTCAATTTCTTCCTGTGTTGCAAATTTTTGATCCAGGATTACATCTAAAACTTGAGTAATCGGGTCAATTTTTTTGTATTCTTCAATTTCGTCTTTTGAACGGTATAATTGTGCATCAGACATTGAGTGTCCTCTGTAACGGTATGTTTTCATTTCTAAAAAGGTTGGTCCGTCTCCACGTCTTGCTCTTTCGATAGCTTCCGTCATTGCTTCTGCAACTTTTACCGGATTCATTCCGTCAACTGGTCCACAAGGCATTTCGTATCCTAATCCTAGTTTCCAAATATCAGCATGATTAGCAGTTCTTTCTACAGAAGTTCCCATCGCATAACCGTTGTTTTCTACGATAAAAACCACAGGTAATTTCCATAACATGGCCATGTTAAATGCTTCATGCAGTGATCCCTGACGCGCAGCACCATCTCCAAAATAGGTAAGTGTTACACCTCCCGTATTGTTGTATTTATCTCCAAAAGCTAAACCCGCGCCAAGTGGAATTTGTCCACCAACGATCCCGTGGCCGCCATAAAAGCGATATTCTTTTGAAAAAATGTGCATAGAGCCTCCCATACCTTTTGAAGTACCCGTAACTTTACCCATTAATTCAGCCATGACTCTTCGTGGGTCTACTCCCATTCCTATTGGCTGTACGTGGTTTCTGTAAGCGGTAATCATTTTGTCTTTTGTCAAATCCATAGCATGGAGTGCTCCTGCTAATACGGCTTCTTGACCATTGTACAAATGAAGAAAACCTCTTATTTTTTGTTGTATGTAAAGGGCAGCTAGTTTGTCTTCAAACTTTCTCCATAGAAGCATGTCCTCATACCACTTTAAATAGACTTCTTTTGTAACTTCTTTCATCTGAATTAATTCTTTTGTATATTAATACTATTCGAAATGCTTTGAAATTCATACTGTTTAAAAAACGATTTTGAAAATCGTGCTTTATTTGAAATAAATTTGCAAAGTGCAAAAATAAGACATTCCTAGTAAGGAGGAAAATTAAATAACTAGTTTTTAATCGTATTATAAAAATTTTTTGTCAAACATAAAGGGAAGTAAGTTTTTTAAAGAACTTGATTGGTAGATTACGCCGGTCTCACCCATGAAATAAAGTTCTATTGGTTCATTCTGTTTAATTTCATATTCTGCGATAGATTGTCTACAAGCTCCGCATGGTGGAATGGGTTCTGTAGTTGGGTTGTTGTCGGAAGCCGCTGTAATTGCCATTTTAGTTATTTGGGCTCCTGGATAATTGGCTCCTGCATAAAAGATGGCCACTCGCTCCGCACATAAACCAGAGGGGTAGGCTGCGTTTTCTTGATTTGAACCACAAACTATTTCTTTGTTGTCTAATAGAAGAGCTGCTCCAACTCTAAAGCTTGAATAAGGTGCATAGGCGTTTTTCCTGATTTTAATGGCTTGATGCATGAGCTCTTGAATATCTTGCGGTAATTCTGCAATGCTATCATATTGTTTGAATGAGGTGATGATGTTTATTTCTTTCATTTGGATGCTGATTTTAATTTTTTTTAACGATTCTCGTTGCCTACTTGATTTCATCTATTTGGAAAAAAAATCCAAATTTCAAAGAATTATTTTTGAAATTTGGATTGTTGAATAAGTGTGTTTTTTTTTAGTAAGTCTCGTATTTGTCCCCAAAATTGAAAGTTAACGAAAAGCGTAAAGTATTTTCTAATGGATTTTTGACTTTTGAGGCAGAGAACAAATAAGAGACGTCTACTTTTACTACGTTGTACTTGAATCCAGCTCCCATAGAAAAGAATTTTCTGGCGCCTTTTTGGTCACTCTCGTTAAAATATCCGGTGCGTAACGAAAAGGAATCTTGGTATTCGTACTCTGCTCCAATGGCGTAGGTGACCTCTTTTAGTTCTTCGCTAAAGCCACCAGGTGCGTCTCCAAAGGATTTAAATATACCCGAAACCCATCCTATTTTGCTGTAGTCGTCCCTTTTTTGATTAGCTTCTTCTGCCGTATCGGTACTTTCAAATTGAGGTGTTGGCACCAATAATTTATTAAATTCCAGGTTTAGAGCTAATTTGTTGTAGTCGTCCAATATAAATTCAAACCCACCTCCAATTTTTAAATTAGCAGGTAAGAAGTTGCTGTTGAATTCATCATTGTCATAACTTATTTTTGGACCTAAATTCTGTACATTAAAGCCCGCTCTCCATCTTCCGTTGAAATCAGCATAAGCAATTTCCTCAGATTGATAATATCCAGCAATGTCAACGGCAAAGGTACTTGCTGGTGAGGCATCTCCATTATCGGATGCTACTTTTAAGTTGGAACGAATGTATCGTCCCGCTACGGCCATCGAAAATTTATCGCTTAGTTGTAATGAATAAGAGCCATCTAGCGCAAATTCGTTTGGCGAAACCAGTCTTGCCGGATCATTGGCGTTTTCTCGAAGCTCGATTTCGCCTAAACCGAAATATCGGATACTACCTGCAAAAGCACTTCGTTCGTTAAAACGATTGTAATAGGTCACTTGTCCTAATGAAATATCATTGACAATGTCGGTTAAGTAGGGGGTGTAACTAACTGAAAACCCTTGTTTGTCGGTTGCAAAGGCATATTTTGCGGGATTCCATTGTTGTGAATAGGCGTCGGGTGCTGTGGCTACACCAATGTCTCCCATCCCGGCGGATCTAGCATCGGCTGCAATTTGTAAAAAGGGAACGCCTGTTGTAATGGCTCTTTCTTGGGCAAGTGCGTTGAACGCAGTTACACCCACAAACACTAAAAGTAGTTTCTTCATTCTGCTATAAAATCGTTAAACAAATATAGTACTAAATTATAGGATGACCAATTTTTCAATTTTATCCGCTTTTTTGTTGCTAAAGGTTGATTTTACGGTCAATCGGTACACGTAAACACCTTTTCCTAAGCGGTCTCCAAAATCATCCCTTCCGTCCCATTTAATTTCTCTTGATAAAAACCCATCTGTCGTAATGATTTGGTTTTTGGACCAAACCACCTTTCCGGTAATTGTCATGACCTGCACTTGCACCTCTAAAGGCTCAAACGGTTTGTTGTGCGTAAACCAAAATTCGGTATAACTTACAAAGGGGTTGGGGTAATTCAACACGTTTGTTAGTGTAATGGTTTCGTTTCCGACTACTACAAACTGAATTTCACTTATAACAGGATTATTATAAACATCCCAAGCTTTTATGGTGATGGTGTGAAGGCCGACAGAGAGATTCCGAAATGGAAAGCGAATCGTTCCAGTAGTAAAATCATCTAGTTTGGTTTCGTAATAATCATTTAGAATGTATGGATTGCTATCATCTCCGTCTAAAATCGCTACAATATCATGACCAATTCCGCTAGCGGTATTAATTCCGTTTTCATCTTCAAGTTGTACTATTAATATTGGAGATTGATTCGTTGTTGCGCCAGAAACAAAATTTTGGTCGTTCATATATAACTTCACTTTTGGACTTATATTGTCTGCTATTGCATTTTCATTTATTCCTCCTATTATTATGTTGGTGTTTTGTCCGGATTGATTTTCCAAAACATCATTTTTTTTTGAATAAAAACTCATTTTTCCTTTTCCACTTGGAATGCGAATGTCTCTTGGTACCACAAAAGTAAATTCAAATTGACCATTTTTCACAGTTGCATTTCCTCTAAAAATAGCTTCGCCTAATGAAGTGTATGTTATGCTAGGGCTGTTTCTGTCGTTGTTAAGCGTGTTTTTGTTCATCGTTTTATCGGTAATAATGGTAGCTAATTCGCCATTATAATTCGTTAAAAGGAGGTTGTTTTCGTCTGTGATTTCTCCATTGATCTTCATTTTTGCCAGCGATTTGAACGCATCTGTCGGTTGCAAGATAGAAACGTCGTTTATTTTGGTTAGGTTGATTTTTGGTTTTGGAATGGCGAGTTGTAAGGCCGGATCGCCTATAAAAACCACGACATTGGTCGATGAATTTGGATTTGTGTTTTTGGACAATCTTAAGGCCTCTGCTATCGAAACATAGGAATTA
>JBOFUD010000281.1:0-6961 GCA_051652385.1 Flavobacterium sp. | reverse complement strand
TCTTCAGAATTGACCACATCTTCAATGGTAACTTCGGCACTGGAATTGTGTCCGCCTTCATTGACACCATTCGAAATAGCAATGTGAGAGTGTTCGTCAATAATGCCGCTGGTCAGGTGTTTTCCTTTGGCGTCAATTACGGTAGCGCCTCCTTCAGAAATGTTTTTTCCAATAGCTGCAATTTTTCCGTTTTTCACCAATACATCGGTTTGGTCCAAAATGCCCTCTTTTTCATTCGTCCAAACGGTTGCGTTTTTGAATAGTAGCGTTTGTGCTTTTGGCATTTCGGTATTTCCATAGGCGATGTTTGGATAAGTAACCGGCTGAACCACGAAGGGTTTTGGTACTTCGCTTGAATCTTTTACAATTTTGAAAGGAGCTGTTTTTCTGGCGGACCACATCACTTCTGATCCATCGTTTAAAATGGCTTTTCCTGATAATTTTTCGGTGTTTTCTACCCAACCGTTCAATCTTGTAAAACTCGTTTTGACATCGTCATTTGCTTTGATTAAAAGGGTAAGCCATTGATTGGCGAAGGTCAAACTGGATTTTATTTTCTTTTTATCCGAAGTGGTAATTTCTGATTTTGGTTTAGAAATTTCGCCTTCAATTTTTAAGGGATACGTTTCGTTGTTTACCGTCAACTCATAATCACCACGAATATCTTTTACGGTCCAATCGTTAATCACATATTTGTTTCCTTGTACCCAGTTTTCGAAAACGATGGTTTTTTCATCAAAAATGGCTCCTGAGGTGATGATAAAATTGGCATAACTTCCTGGTTTTAAAGTTCCAATTTCATTGCTTTTCCCAAGTAAAGCGGCTGGAACGGTCGTTAAAGCTTCTAGTGCTTTCGTAGGATCAAAACCAAATTGAATGGCTTTAAGTAAATTCCCTCTAAAATCTTCGGTTTTCTTTAATTTATCAGTCGTTAAAGCGAAGGTGATTCCGTTTTCAGATAATACTTTTAAATTGCTTGGCGCTTGATTCCAAAAACGCAAATCGGCCAACTCCATTTGGTTGGCATTAAAAGGATTGGATACATCGTAGGCTTCTGGGAAGTTAATCGGGATGATAAAACTAGCATTGGTTTTCTTGATTTCTTGAATGCGTTCAAATTCATTTCCAGCTCCTTTTAAGATAAAATTCAAACCAAATTCTTTGGCAATTTTTGAGGCTCTCAGACTGTTGAGTTTGTCTTCGGTAGTAAAAATTTGAATTAGTTTTTCGTTGGCAATCAAAGCGTCTAAGGATTGATCTTTGTTGGAAGCATTGCCGTTTTTATACCATTCTTTGTCATGATAAAGTTGACGAAGCAAAGCCATCATACCCATTAAGGAAGAAGGGTAGGACTGAATGGTGGTGGCACTTCGAGTAAAACCAAAATGTTGTGTGGCTTTGTTACTCAAGATGCGGTTGGTTTTGTCGAAATTGTTCAGAGCAACAATTGCGCCAGTACCTCTAGCAATCCCATCTTGAATGTGCGTGCCTACTACGCCAAAGCCTGCTTTAAGTAATTCTTCGGCTTTTGTTTCATCGTACAAAAAGGATTCGTAGGTGTTCACTTCCGAGCGGATGTTTTCGTTCCAATAATAACCTGTTCGTTTGGTGTCATAAGAAGAACCTCTTTCTCCTACTATTTTTTTGGGTTTTTCGGCACCAAATCCGGTGTACATATCAATAAAAGAGGGGTAAATGGATTTTCCTTCCGCATTAATAATCAAGGTGTTTTTGGGAAGCGCAACCGAAATTCCTGAAGCGACTACTTTACCGTTTTGGATGAGCAAGGTTCCTTTTTCGATAATTTGAGTGGGGGTCACAAAAATTTTTGCGTTCGTAAAGGCGGTGTACAAATTGTTTTTGTTCGAGATGCTTTCGTTTGTAGGAAAGTACTCTTGCGCCTGTGTTTTTGATATAAAAATGCTGAAAAACGCAAGGATTATAAGTTTTTTCATAAGAGGTTAGTTAATTTTCTTAAAAATAGTAAAATTATTCATGTTTACTTGTCGGAATCTATATTTAACGTTACTTTTTTTTTGAATGAATTTTTTTTCTTAAAAAAGGGATATTATTTTTTGTTTTTAAAGATTTATTCAGTGTTTTATTTTTTATTTTAACAAGTTGAGTAGTGTTATTTGATGCGTTTTTTTTATTTTTATTGAAAAATAAGAAAGTATGTTGGTTAAAGTTTTTGGAAGTGCTGTTTTTGGCGTAGAAGCCACCACTATTACCGTAGAGGTAAATATTGATAAAGGGATAGGGTATCATTTGGTGGGTTTACCCGATAATGCCATTAAAGAAAGTAGTTATCGTATTGCGGCGGCACTCAAAAATAATGGCTATGCTTTACCAGGGAAAAAAATCACCATCAATATGGCTCCGGCCGATTTACGAAAAGAAGGGTCTGCCTATGATTTGACGCTGGCGGTAGGAATTTTGGTAGCTTCTTCTCAGATTACGACCACTATTTTGGAAGAGTATGTTATTATGGGCGAACTGTCATTGGATGGAAGTTTACAGCCTATAAGAGGAGCACTACCGATTGCTATAAAAGCCAAAGAAGAAGGTTTTAAAGGGTTTTTTCTGCCGAAACAAAATGTAAAAGAAGCCGCCATAGTTGCAGGATTGGAGGTGTACGGTGTCGAAAATGTGCAAGAAGTTATCGATTTCCTAGAAGGAAAAGGCACGCTCGAACCCACCACCATTGATACCCGAGCGGAGTTTTATAAAACTTTGGATTTTCCTGAATTTGATTTTTCGGATGTGAAAGGCCAAGAAAGTATCAAACGTTGCATGGAAATCGCGGCTGCAGGTGGTCATAATATTATTTTGATTGGGCCTCCTGGTGCGGGAAAAACAATGTTGGCCAAACGTTTGCCAAGTATTTTGCCTCCAATGACGCTTCGAGAAGCACTTGAAACCACTAAAATACACAGTGTTGCAGGTAAATTGAAAGAAGTTGGATTGATGAATCAGCGTCCCTTCCGAAGTCCGCACCATACTATTTCGAATGTGGCCTTGGTGGGCGGCGGGAGTTATCCCCAACCGGGTGAGATTTCTATGGCACACAATGGTGTCTTATTTTTGGATGAATTGCCCGAGTTCAAACGCGATGTTTTGGAGGTCATGCGTCAACCTTTAGAGGATAGGGAAGTTACCATTTCTAGAGCTAAATTTACGGTGACCTATCCTTCATCATTCATGTTGGTGGCAAGTATGAATCCGAGTCCAAGTGGTTTTTTTAATGATCCGAGTGCGCCTCAAACGTCTTCTCCTCATGAAATGCAACGCTATTTGAGTAAAATTTCTGGACCGCTTTTGGATCGAATAGACATTCATATCGAAGTGACTCCGGTGCCTTTTGAAAAATTGTCCGATGATCGAAAGGCCGAAAGTAGTGGATCTATTCGGGAAAGAGTAACCGCTGCCCGAGAATTGCAAAGTCTTCGGTTTGAGGCACTCGAAAACATCCATTATAATGCTCAAATGAATACCAAGCATATTCGGGAGTTTTGTGCTTTGGATGATGCTTCCAAAGAGTTGTTGAAAACAGCCATGGAGCGCTTGAATCTCTCGGCTAGAGCGTATGATCGAATTTTGAAAGTTGCCAGAACGATCGCCGATTTAGAAGCTGCCCCCAACGTAATAGCCCCGCACATTGCCGAAGCCATTCAATATAGAAGCTTGGATCGTGAGGGTTGGTTGGGTTAAAATGGATGTAAGATTTTTGATGGCAGATTTGTGAGCTCTTGAAAATACGAGAAAGGCATGTATATAAACACGTCATAAGAGTGATTTCAATAGTAATCTCCTTTACTTTGTGGGTCGGCCATGGTATATTTCTGGCAGCGTGCAAGTCTCTGTAAACGCCTATTCGAAAGGAAGTGAGTGTCTATCTTTAGGCAGAATCAAAAAGAAGCCATCAACAAAAGTGAGGTTTTGACGTACCAAAATCCGACAAGAACACCGCTAGGGAGTCCATTGTCTGCATTGTTGTTACGATCGTTATAGCATATCAAGAGGTTTCTGTTTTTTTTTTTTAAAGAAAAAAGTGCTCGCAAAATCGCAAACAAATCAATAGCATCTTTTCGCCTGTGCGAGATATTGTTAAGGGTAGCTTGTGGAAAGGAAGTCTGTCCGGTCAGCATCACGCCAGGTTTTTAAATGATTACACTTTGAAAATCAGTTTCTTTTTAAATAAAATCCAGAGGATCACACACCAAAAAGCTGCGTAGCTCAAGGCATAGGCTAAGGAGGCATTCATAGGATTTTCAAAACATGGACCTATTATAAAATCATAGATATAGGTTTGTATTGAAAGAGTTTCGGCAGGTAGCGTCGGATGTTGAATGTTTATGCTACTTAATACTCTCGGAATAATCCCAGAAAAGAAAAAGACAATCATTGGATTTACCCCCCAATAAAGCACTATTTTACACCAATTGCTATACTGCTTGATGTCGATTAGATAATAAAGTGCCATTAAACAAAGCGAGGCAATACCAGCAGTATAAACGGCATAAGAGCTAGTCCAAAGAGATTTGTTGATAGGAAAAACTAGGTTCCAAAGTAGTCCTAAAATGACCAATCCAGCTCCAAATAGCAGTATTTTTTTTGCGATTTCAATCTTTGGAATCGAAAGATGAAAGAGTTGACCAACCAACATACCCATTATTCCCGTTGCAATAGCGGGAATAGTACTCAAAATGCCTTCGGGATCCCAGGTTTTTACAGCTCCCCACAAATGTCCCTGCAACAAGGTGTTATCTAACCAGGCGGCTAGATTGCTTCCTTTGTCTAAATTGGCTGCTCCAATGCCGGGAACCGGGACTAAAGTCATGATGCCCCAGTAGCCCAATAGCAATAAGGCAGCAACATAAATCTGTTTTTTATAATCGGATTTCAAGTACAAAATAGCGGTAAAAAAGTACACAATGCCTATCCGTTGTAAGACTCCTGGAATTCTAACTTCCTGATATGCCTCCAGGCCACTAAAGGCTAAAAACAGCATAAGTCCGAAAATACCTAAAGCAAGCCCTGCTGTTACTTTTGGCGGAAATCGACCTAATAGGGCATAGGCAATGAGCAGCGTAATCGCGAGGCGCACCAATATTAAGACACTACCCTCTAGGTTCCAAAGCTCAATTTTACCAAAGAAATTCAAAAATAATCCCAAACAAAAAATACGCAAAGAGCGGACTATAATTCTTTGCACTACGGCCTTATTCCATTTTTTTTCCGGCATCGCAAAGGGAATAGCAGCTCCCATAATGAAAATGAAGAAGGGAAAAACCAAATCAGTAGGGGTACATCCATTCCATTCCGCATGTGCCAAAGGAGAATAAATAGCGCCCCAACTTCCGGGATTATTGACAATTGTCATTAATAGTATGGTAAATCCTCTAAAAATATCAAGGGAGAGTAGGCGATCTTTGGTCATGGTAGCAATGAAATAATAGAAGGTTGACATTAAGGTTCAGGCAATATATTGATTTTAATTTGGAAATCATCGCCTAGGATTGGTATTTTTTGGTCCGTCTTAAAAATGAATAGTTTTTGTAGTAGTGGTGCTCGTGGCAAATAAACCCAGATAGGTGAGTAACCCATTGACTAAAATTAATTCATTGTCGAAAACATAACCATTTAAAAGAAATGCGCTATTGGCACTAATACCATAGGTGACAATTGGGGCAATAAGACAGATGAAGGGTACCAAGTGATCCTTGACAATTTTGTTTTTTTGGAAAAGACCAAAGGCATATAAACCAAGTAAGGGTCCATAGGTAAAAGAGGCTACTTTAAAAATCATTCCAACAACTGAACTATCATTGATAGCATTAAAAAATAGAATCACAACAAAAATAAGTAGCGAAAAGCTTAAATGAACGATATGTCTTTTTTTGATTGCATTTTTTTGATTCGTATTCGCTAACGTATTCATCTCCAGGAAATCAATACAAAATGAAGTAGTAAGGGCCGTTAGTGCTGAATCTGTTGTTGCAAAAGTAGCTGCGATAATACCTAACAAAAATACAATTGCAGGAATTGTTGCCAAATGATGCAAAGTTATCTCAGGAAATAATAGATCGGTTCTAGGTTTTTGAGTCAAAGCGTCCAATGGAACTGAAATTCCATTCTTTTCGGCATAAAGATAAAGTAAGGCGCCTACACTTAAAAAGAAAATATTGATAATTACAAATAGACAAGTAAAGGTGTAAATGTTTTTTTGTGCTTCTTTTATGTTTTTGCAGCTCAAATTTTTTTGCATTAAATCTTGATCTAATCCCGTCATGGCTATGGTAACAAACATTCCTCCGATAATTTGCTTGATAAAATGAAATTTACTTCCCATAAAATCTTCAAAGAAAAACAGTTTTGAATAGTTGCTTTTTTTTACAGCATCAAAAGCTTGTATGGGGCCTAAATCAAGACTATCACAAATAAAATAAATGGTTAAAAAAACGGAGGTTACCAAAAAAAATGTTTGTAAAGTGTCTGTAATTATAATTGTTTTTAAACCACTTCTGTAAGTATAAGAAAAAATTAAAAGCAAAGAAACCAATACGGTCACTGCAAAGGGAATCTGGTAATGATCAAATACATAGCGTTGTAAAACGATAACAACCAAGTAAAGTCGGAAGGCAGAGCTGATGGTTCTGCTAATTAAGAAAATAGAAGCAGCAGTTTTATAGCTATAAACTCCCATCCTTTGTTCGATATAAGTGTATATGGAAGTTAAGTTCATGCGATAGTATAAGGGCAATAGCACTTGTGCAATGACCAAAAAACCAAGGGCGTTTCCCAACACAAATTGAAAGTACTTGAATTGTTCGCCAGTGGGAGCGCCAACTTCTCCCGGAACGGAGATAAAGGTTACCCCTGATAGCGCCGTTCCAATTAATCCAAACGCTACCAAGTACCATTTTGAATTTTTATTGGCCGAAAAAAAGGCATCATTACC